>JBDSXU010000407.1:0-10912 GCA_039926005.1 Marmoricola sp. | reverse complement strand
GACCTCCGAAGTCCTGCACGGCCGCCACCACCGCGTTCTCCCACGCGGCCTCGTCGGTGACGTCGAGGTCCACGAACCCGTGCCGGCCCTCCTGCGGGCCACCCAGCGACTCGGCCACCTTGCCGCCGAGCTCACCCTGCAGGTCGGCGACGACGACACGCGCCCCCGCTTCGGCGAGCGCATGGGCCATCCCCTCTCCGAGCCCCTGGGCTCCCCCGGTGACGAGGGCGGTGCGTCCGTTCAGGTCGTACTGGGTCATGGGGGATCTCCTTGGGCTGCGGTCGAGGTGAGCGTGGTCACACTCTCGTCGGGTGTCTTGACAGTTGTCAAGGAAAATCTGGACACTTGTCAAGCGCATGGAGTGTCCACCGCGCGATCCCTCGGGAAACGGGGTGGGCCAGGCAGCCGCTCCACTACGCTGAGCCGGACCACGACCCGCAGGAGGTGCGCGATGACGACAAGTACCGCCCAGCGCGCTGCTCGGGCGCCCCGTCGTGCCCCCTCCGAGAAGTACGACGAGCGTCGCAACCAGCTCGCCGAGTCGGCGCTGCAGACGCTCGGCGAGCTCGGCTACGCCCGCGCCAGCCTGCGGGAGATCGCGAACAACTCCGAGTTCAGCCACGGCGTCGTGCACTACTACTTCAAGGACAAGCTCGAGCTGATCGTCTACTGCGTGCGCTACTACAAGGCGCAATGCGTGACCCGCTACGACTCCGTCGTCGCCGACTCGACGAGTCCCGAAGGGCTGCTCGACGCCTTCGCGGCCAAGCTCGTCGAGACGTTGCAGGACGAGGCTCCGATGCACCGGCTCTGGTATGACCTGCGCACCCAGAGCATGTTCGAGCAACCGCTGCGCGAGGCGGTCACGATGATCGACAAGACCCTCGAGGGCATGATCTGGCGGGTAGTCTCCCGCTATGCCGAGCTCAGTGGACGCCCCGTCGCAATGACCCCCGCGGCGGCGTACGGCGTGCTCGATGGCGTGTTCCAACAGGCCCTCCTCGCCCACATCTCCGGCAGCCCGACGGCGCTCGAGGACCTTGTTGCCCAAGTGCACGGCCTGATGCCGCTCGTGCTCGCTGCCTGAACGCGCCGGCATCGTCGCCGTGCTCGCGACGCTGGCGCGTCCGCGCCCTCGGCGTAAGCACACCCGACCCTGCTGCCCCTCATGGACGAAGAAGTACGCCGCCTGGGCCGCCCCACCAGCGCCCGCAACATCGCCCTGGAGCGCAAGCGTTAGGTGGTCGAGCGACGTGGGGTCGGGGCGGGGGCGCCAACGAACATGCGAAAGTCGCGCGCGGGGCCATCGGGGCGCTCACCGGCCCCCGGCGCGACATTTGCATGTCCGGCTGCGAGGTGCGAAGGACGTGCAGTCGGCCGCACGGCGCACCCCTACTTCGCAGTCAGCGCCCGCTGAACCAGTGCCCGCGCCTCGTTGACGGCCGTCGCATACCCCTCGAGGTCGCCGGCCTTCAGCGCCTTGTCGGCCTCTGCGAACTTCGTGTCGGCCTGCTGGAGCAGCTTGAGTGCGGCCACCGGCAGGTTCTGGGAGTCGGTCGGCGTGGTCGGTGTGCCCGTCTGCGGCTCCGTCGTCCCTGCATCGCCACCGAGCACGTCGTCGAGCGAGGTCGACAAGGTCGACCCGATGCCGACGTCGCGACCGAAGGAGGTGAGCACGAACCGCAGCACCGGATAGTTGCCGGAGCCACCCTCACGCAAGGTGTACAGCGGCTGCACGTAGAGCAGACCGCCGCCCACCGGCAGCGTGAGCAGGTTTCCGTAGGCCACCTTGGCGTCGGCCTGCTTGAACGCCCGCAACTGGTTGGCGACCTTCGGGTCGTTGCTGAACTGGTTCGCGATCTGGGAGGGACCAGGCACCTGAGTGGAGTCGGGGAGTCGCAGGATCTGGAACTTCCCATAGCTCGCCGGCTTGGCCGCATCGGCGCCCACCGACATGAAGGCCGCCAGGTTCTGCTTCTTCTGGGGCACGAAGACGCTGGTCAGCGAGAAGTCGGGGGTTTGACCCGCGCTAGTGGCAACTGAGAGGCGGTACGGCGGCTGCTTGCGGATCGACGACGAGGGGTCCTCGGGGACGTCCCACTTGTCGTTGCCCTCGTAGAAGTTCTTCGGGTCGAGAACGTGGTAGGCGCCGAGCATGTCGCGCTGCACCTTGAACAGGTCCTCCGGGTAGCGCATGTGATGCAGCATCTCCGCAGGGATGTCGGACTTCTTCTTCACGACGCCGGGGAACACCTTCTCCCAGACCTTCAGGATCGGGTCGGCCTTGTCCCACTCGTAGAGCTTCACGGTGCCGTCGTACGCGTCGACCGTGGCTTTGACCGCGTTGCGCATGTAGTTGATGTTGTCCGTCGGCAGGGTGGCGTACGCCGAGCGCGGGTTGATCGCGTCGGAGGTCATCTCCTGGAGCGACTTCTTCTCGGCGAGCGGGTACTTGTCGCTCGTGGTGTAACCGTCGAGGATCCACACGATCTTGCCGTCGACCACCGCGGGCAGTGCGTCGGAGTCAACCGTCAGCCACGGCGCGACCTTCTGCACGCGGTCGCGCGGCGAGCGGTCGTAGAGGATCTTGCTGTTGTCGTGGACCCGTGAGGACAGCACGATGTTCGCGTCGCCGAAGTGCACGGCGTAGAGCAGCTTGCGGAAGATGTTGCCGACGCCTACGCCGTCCTTGCCGGCGTAGGTGTTGGTGTTCGAGTCACCCGGCTTGCCGCTGCCCTGCGGGATGTCGAGCTCGACCGACTTGCCGCCCGCGGGCTTGCCGACAATCGAATAGCTGGGGCTGTGCTCGCCGAAGTAGATCTGCGGGCGGTACTTGCCGCCGGGCTGGACGTCGCTGATCTGGCCGATCGGCGGCAGATCCTCCTCGGCGAACACAGGCTCGCCGTCGTTGTTGACGGCCTTGTCGTTCTCGTCGAGCTGGTTGCCATAGGCCGCGATCAGGCCGTAGCCGTGGGTGTAGACGGTCTTCTCGTTGGCCCACTTCTTCTGCGCGTCGGGCAGGCCCTCGAGATGTATCTCGCGGGCGGCGACGACGACGTCGCGCTCCTGGTCCTTGACCTTGTAGCGGTCGACGTCGAGGACCGACGGCACGCTGTAGTAGCCGCGCACCTGCTGCAGCTGCTCGAAGGTGTCCGACACCAGCTGCGGGTCGACCAACCGGATGCCGGGAAGGGAGGCCGAGTCAGCTTTGAGCTGGGCCTCGGACAGGGTCGTGTTGGCGGCATACTCCCGCACGGAGGTGCCCTCGAGGTCGAACGCGGCGCGCGTCGCGTCGATGTTCTTGGCGATGTAGGACGACTCCTTGTCCGGCTCGTCGGGCTTTACCTGGAAGCGCTGCATCAGGCCTGGCCACACCGCTCCCAGCAGCACGGCCGAGATCGCGAACAACGCCAACCCGACCCCGGGCAGCAGCCACGTGCGCCGCAGGATGTTGGCGAAGAACAAGATGGCGCAGATGACCGCGATGAACATCAAGATGTTCTTCGAGGGAAGCACCGCGTGGTCGCGCGTGTAGGTCATGCCGGTGACCAGTCCCCCGGTCTGCGAGGTCAGGTCGAACCGGTCGAGCCAGTAGTCGAAACCCTTGAGCAGCAAGAAGACTCCGAACAGCGCGGAGAGCTGTGCCTGGGCGGCGCCCGAGACCTTGTCGGCCGCGGACTGCAACCGGATGCCGCCGTAGAGGTAGTGCACGACCGCCGCCAACAGGAGTGCCGTGAACACCGCGGTCATCGCGAAGTCGACCAGGAAGTGCAACCAGGGAAGGCTGAAGACGTAGAAGCCGATGTCCTTGTGGAAGTAGGGGTCGGCCTTGCCGAAGCTCTCGCGGTTCGTCCACATCAGGAACGATCGCCACTTGCCGGTCGCCGAGACGCCGGCGAAGACACCGAAGACCAGGCTCACTGCGATCAGCAGGACGCGCCGCATGGGCGTCACCACCTCGCGGTAGCGCTCCAGGTTTGCCTGCTCCGGCGAGTGCGGCCGGAACATCGGGCGCAGCCGGAAGGCGAGGAAGAGGTTCACGCCCACGACGAGGGACATCACACCGCCGAAGACGGTGAAGAGGAGCACCCGGGTCCAGATCAGCTTGCCGAAGACGTTGCCGTAGCCGAGGCTGCTGAACCACAGCTTGTCGGTCCAGATGCCCGCGAACAGCGAGAACCCGATGACCACGATCCCGACGACGATGATCGTCAGGAGCAGCGGCCGGGGGCGACGCGGACGGCGCGCGGTCGTGCCGGGTGGACGTCCACCGGGCCCGGCACCGCCTGGCGCACCCGCAGGCCCTTCTGCGAAGAAGTCACTCATTGTCTGGGGGGTCTCCGGCATCTGGTTCGAGGGTGGTGTGCAACAACTCTAGAAGGGCAGGCACAAGGTCAGGCCCGGCGAGCACCATGTCGTCGTCGTCATGGGCCCTTTGTCGGATCGCGCAGAAGCTTTCCCCGCTGCGCAATGCCCCCGCGACGATGCGTGCTTCCTGGCGGTTCGGGTGGGCTGCGGCGTACTCGGCTGCGGCTTCGGCATCCGTGGGCACCTCGCCGCCGTCCGGCGGCACCGTCAACGCCTCGACGACCACCGCGCACCCGGCCACCTCCGGAGGCCACAGGATGCTCGCCAACAGCTCTTCGAGACTCTCCGAGGTGGTCTCCTGCTCCACCGGGGTGAGGACCTGGTCCTGCGCCTCGACATCGAGCAGCTCGGCAAGGTGTGGCTCGCGCAGCAGCAGGTCCGCGGTCTCCACCAGCGCGAAGAGCTGGGCCGGCTGGTCCCAGCCGGAGCGGGCGGCATGCGCCTCCACCTCGCGTATGACGCCTGCGAGCGCCTCCGTCGGGTCCTCGATCGGGCTCACTTCGTGCACCTCGCCAGTTTCGCGTCGGGGTCCTTGACCCAGGCCTTCACGTCACTGATCCCCTCCTCGAGGGTGGTCACCTCGACGAGCCGCATCTTGTCGGGGTCGTAGTGCCCGTCCAGCGCCTCGGCACAGTTGGCAGCGGGAACCAGGAACAGCTGCGCTCCGTCGTGCTGCGCGCCCACGAGCTTCTGCTGGATTCCGCCGATCTCGCCGACCTTGCCCTGCGCGTCGATCTCGCCGGTGCCGGCGATGACCTTGCCGCCGGTGAGGGACCCAGGGGTGAGCAGGTCGTAGATGCCCATGGCGAACATCAGTCCGCCTGAGGGGCCACCGATGTTCTTGTCGAGGTTGAGCTTGACCTCGAAGGGGAAGTCATAGCAACAGGGCGCGATGGCGATCCTCACGGCACTGTCCTTCGGGTCCGCCGTCGAAGTCGTCGTCGTCAGCAACTTCTCGACGACCTTGGCGTTGCGCTTCACCTTCACTCTCACCTCCGACCCGACCGGCTTGGGCCGGATGATGCCGGTCAGCTGCTCGAGCGACCGGACCAGCTTGCCGTCGACGGCCACCAGCACGTCACCCCGCTTCAGCTTGCCGTCCGCCGGACCACCCTTCTCCACCTGCGCCACCTGGACGCCTGTCTTGAAGGGGATGTCGAGTGCGCCCAGCGCCGCGGCGACGGCCAGGTCCTTGGACGAGGTCATCTGCTGGTTCGACTCCTCGCGCACGCTCTTCTGCGTGGCCGTCTTGGGATAGATGGCCTCGCGGGGGTAGACCGCCCTGTCCGGGTCGAGCCAGGCGCCGACCAGCAGCGGGATGCTGACCTTCTCGTCGGGCCCGCTGGGGATCACGGTCAACAGCCGCAGGCCGCCCTTGCCGCGATAGGACTTGTGGCCGGAGACGGTGATGATGTCGGACTTCGCGCTCTTGCCGAGCACGTTGACGGTCGGTCCGGGGGAGAAGGTCACGTAGGGGACGGGCTCGCGGAGCGCCTGCGCGGACATCAACGCCACCAGCGCCAGCGCGAGAAGTCCGGCCCACGTACGGCGCCTCATCGGCGGCGATCCGCGAGCCAGGTCATGGCGTCACCCTCTCACTGGGCGACGACAGCAGAACTCCAGGGCCTGTCGCTGTGGGCTCGGCACCGGCTCTCGTGTCGAGGAAGGTCAGGCCGAACGACGGGTGGCGTCGTCGGGGCCGTCCACCGGCTTCTGAGAGGGGCGTACGGCGATGCCGGTGCTGCGCTCGCGCAGTGGCCGGGGGGCAAGCACCCGGTTGGTGACCTCGCTGGGCAGGTCCTTCATGATCGCCGCGGCGAACCGCTCCTGCGCCGCATCGGACCGGTCGGGGCTCAGGTCGCGCGCACGCCCCAGCCAGCTGACCCAGAGCATCGCGATGAGGGTCACGATCGCGGGCGGAAGCCACCACAGCAGGATCTCCACGGGTCCATGATGCCGACCCACCCTGCTCGATCAGCCCACCAACACGCCCGTTGCCCTGACGCGAGGCAGTGGGGGCCGCCAAGCGACTCGTCGAGTGACCGCACGGCGCCCCGCCCCACCCCTCATGGCGCCGGCTACGGAGAGTTCACCCATTCCTCGCGGCCGTCCTCGAAGACCTGGTGCTTCCAGACGGGGACGTTCGCCTTGAGCCGGTCGATGAGCGCGCGGGACGCGTCGTACGCCTGACCTCGGTGCGCCGCCGAGACCGCCACCAGGACGGCGATGTCACCGATCTTCAGGTTCCCCGTGCGGTGGACGGCGGCGAGCGCGATCGCGTCGAACTCCTCGGCCACACCCGTGGCCACCTCCTGGAGTCGCGCTAGGGCCGAGGGATGCGCGGTGTAGTCGAGGTGGTCGACGCTCTCGCCGTGGTCGTGGTCACGCACCACCCCGACGAAGAGGTTCACCCCACCGGCGGTGGGGTCCCCGACGGCAGCCAGCACCTCGGCGGGATCAAGCGCGGTCTCGCGCAGGTCGAGCAGCCTGATCGCAGGATGGGAAGGGGGAGATGACGAGGTGCTCACCGGCCGAGCGTACGACGCCGGGGAGGGGGTCGGCCCACGACTAGGTCGCGACCGGTAATTTGGAGGCATGGACGATCGACCGGACGACAACAACCCCTTCAAGGGGACCCCTTTCGAGCAGATCTTCAACGCGCTCGGAGGGACCGGCGGTCCGGGCGGGCCAGGTGGCCAGGGCGGCGCCGGCATGCCCGACCTCTCCGGGCTGATGGGCCAGATGCAGGCCATGATGGCGCCCTACGACGGGCCGGTGAACTGGGCCCTCGCGACCGACATCGCCCGGCGTACCTCGGCCCAGGAGCCCGACCCGAGCCCGGACCGCAACGACCAGACCCGGGTCGCGGACGCGATCCGCCTCGCCGACCACTGGCTCGACGACGTCACGGTGCTGCCCTCGGGCGTGAACACCACCGCGGCCTGGAGCCGTGCCGAGTGGATCGAGCAGACCACCGAGGTGTGGCGGGTCCTCGTCGAACCCGTCGCCGAACACGTCGTCGCCGCGATGGGCAACGCGATGCCCGAGGAGGCGCGCACGATGGCCGGTCCCCTGATCGGCATGATCGGCAAGGCCGGTGGCGCGATGTTCGGCAGTCAGGTCGGTGCCGCCCTCGGCGGACTCGCCGGTGAGGTGCTCACCGCCAGCGACGTCGGGCTGCCCCTGGGCCCCGCCGGCAAGGCGGCGCTGCTCCCCCACAACATCGCGGAGTTCGCCCAGGGCCTCGACGTGTCGGCGGACGACGTGCTGCTCTACCTGTCCCTGCGCGAGGCGGCGCACCAGCGGCTCTTCGCACACGTCCCGTGGCTGCGCCAGCACCTCATCTCCTCGGTCGAGGACTTCGGCCGAGGCGTCACCATCGACATCTCCGGCATCGAGCAGGCGATGAGCCAGCTCGACCCGACGAACATGGAGGCGATCCAGGAGGCGCTGCAGGGCGGCCTGTTCGAGCCGCAGCAGACCCCCGAGCAGAAGGCAGCGCTGAGCCGGCTCGAGACCACGCTCGCGCTGGTCGAGGGCTGGGTCGACGAGGTGGTCGGCCAGGCCACCGCCGAGCGGATGCCTGCTGCCACCAAGATGCAGGAGGCGATCCGACGTCGTCGCGCCGCCGGTGGGCCCGCCGAGGAGACCTTCGCGGCCCTCGTCGGGCTGGAGCTGCGTCCCCGTCGCCTGCGCGACGCCTCGGCCCTGTGGGGTTCGCTGCGGTCCCGTCAGGGCAAGGAGGAGCGCGACGCCGTCTGGGCGCACCCCGACCTGCTCCCGACTCCCGAGCAGCTCGACGACCCGCTGGGATTCAGGGAGGACCTCCCCGAGGTGGACGAGCTCAGCGACGAGGACTTCGACAAGGCAGTCGGCGAGCTGCTCGACACCGAGTCCGGAGGCGGCTCGGCGCCGACCGACCCGACCCCTCACGACGAGTGAGCCTGCACGTCGACGCGCTCGACGTACTCACTCACTGGCAGGCACCGACAGCAGAACAGGACCACCTGCGCACGTCGTACGCCGAACACCTGGCTGAGCACCCCGACGGGCTCTGGCGTTCCTGCTTTCCGGCCCATCTCACGGCTGGCGCCCTGGTGCTCAGCAGCGATCGGCGCCAGGTGCTGCTCAACCTGCACCGCAAGGCCCGGCGCTGGTTCCACTTCGGGGGCCATCTCGAGCCGGCCGACGTGACCCTGGCCGGCGCCGGCCTGCGTGAGGCCACCGAGGAGTCCGGCCTCCGCGGGCTCATGGTCGAGGCGGAGCCCCTGCACCTCGCGCGGCACGAGGTCGAGTTCTGCGACCCCCGCGGGCCGGTGGACCACCTCGACGTGCGGTTCCTGGCGCTGCTCGGTCCGGGCAGCGAACCCGTCGTGAGCGAGGAGTCCCTGGACGTGCGCTGGTGGCCGGTGGACGACCTGCCCACCGACGAGCCGGACATGGTCGAGATGATCGGGCTGGCGCTGCGGCGCTAGAAGGCCAGGTCTTCGTCGGGCTCGAACGAGTCCGGGCACGGCTCGAGGTCCATCGCCACCGCGTGGGCGACCCCCTCGAGGTAGCCCTTGGCGCGCTCCGCCCTGGAAAAGCGGTCCACCCAGTGCCAGAACCGCTTGTTGTGGCTCGGCTCGATCAGGTGCGCGAGCTCGTGGAGCAGGACGTAGTCGACCACCCACGCCGGGAATGGCTGCAGCCGGTCGGAGAGGCGGATCTCGCCGGTCGTGGTGGTGCAGGAGCCCCACCGGGTGGTCATGTTCGAGACCCACCGGACGGACGCGGGCTCCACCTTGTCCTGGAGATATTCGTGGGCGAGCTTTCGCGCCCGCTGCATCAGCTGGTCGTCGGTGCGCCGCCGCCGCTGCTCGGAACGGTCCAGCCGCTCGAGCATCGCGGTCACCCACTCCGCTTCCTCGGCGCGGGTGAACCTGTCGGGGATCATCACGATGACCTTGCCGTCACGCCGGTAGGCCGACACGGTGCGCTTGCGGCGGCGGGAGCGCCGAACCTCGACTGCAGGGCCCTCGACGAAGGCATCGACTGAATTGCGCATGTGAGAAAGCTAGCCCGGCGCACCGACAACCTTCCTCATTGAGAAGGGCGGAGCGGGGACGTGGCCCGGCTCCGCCACCACTCACCGGATCGCGGCGTACGCCGGTTCGGGCTCCTCGACCGGCTCCCCGACCGGCGACTTCGGCCGCGACGGCCACCAGGCGCGGTCGCCGATGAGCACCAGGATGGCGGGGAGCATCACGAGCCGGATCACGGTCGCGTCGATGAGGATCGCCGCCGAGAGGCCGACGCCCATCATCTTCATCTCCATCATCGAGAGGGTCGCGAAGATCGCGAACACCGACACCATGACCGCAGCTGCGCTCGTCACGACTCCCGCCGTGTCCCTGATCCCCTGCAGGACGGCGAGCCGCGAGGGCGACCCGTTCTCGACGTGCTCGCGGACCCGGCTGAGCACGAACACGTGGTAGTCCATCGACAGGCCGACCAGCACCACCATCACGAAGAGCGGGATCCAGTCGATCACGAAGCCCGGCCTGGTGAAGTCGAGGGCTCCGGCACCCCAGCCGTGCTGGAAGACGAGGGTGAGGATCCCGAACGCCACTCCGACCGAGAGGAGGTTCAGCCCGGTGGAGATCAGCGCGATCGGCACGCTGCGGAAGGCGAACGCCATCATCAACAGCGTCAGCAGCAGCACCACCCCGATCACGATCGGGAGGCTGTCGTTCTGCTTGTTGACGAAGTCGAGCGACTCAGCGGCACCGCCACCCACCGCGTAGTCCACACCCAGTCCGTCCAGGGCGGCCGGCGCCAGATCGTTCCGTAGGGACTCGATGGCACGGTCCGCCTTCGGGTCCGACTCGTCGAACGCAATGGCGAGCTCGAGCACCGACGTCGTGCCGTCCGCGGAGACCCGGATCGAGTCGCGCCCGGACTCCACGAACGAGGGGGTCTTGACGGCGGCGCGTTCCAGTGTCCTGAGAGAATCACCGACTGCCGCACGGTCAGAGGCCTGACCCTTCACGACCAGCGAGGCCGTCGTCCCCTCGACGGGGAACTCCTCGGTCAGCCGCTGGAAGGTCTGCACCTCCGGGATCGAGGCCGGCAGTGTCTCGAGGTTGCCCGAGTGGATCTTCATGCCGAGCGCCGGCAGAGCCAGCAGCAGCACGGCGGTGCCGGAGACCGCCAGTGCGATCACCGGGCGGCGTACGACGGGAGCGAGCACGCGGCTGCTGATGCCACCGCGGCCGATGCGACGGTTGAGCCGCCACAGCAGGGGGACCCGCGGCCGGTCGACCCAGCGACCGAGCTTGACGAGCAGGGCGGGTAGGACCGTGATCGAGCCGAGCACTGCGACAGCGACGACGAGGATCGCCCCGGTGGCCAGGGAGTTGAAGGTCGCGTCGTCGATCACGAACAGGCCGGCCATGGAGGCGATGACCGCACTCCCGGACACGATGATCGAGTGGCCGGACGTCTGGGCGGCGATCTCCACGGCGTCGAGCGTGTTCCGGCCGGCAGCGCGTTCCTCGCGCTC
>JBDSXU010000406.1:0-10561 GCA_039926005.1 Marmoricola sp. | reverse complement strand
GTGCTGGGCGTTGAGGTCCGCGATCTGACCGGTCAGCGCGGACTTTCGGGTGAGCGCCTCACGGGCGAGGTCCTCGCGCTCCATCGACAGGGCCTTCTGGGCCTGCCCCGTGAGCGTGTCCGACTGGGCCTGCAGCTTGTTGCGCTGGAGCTCGATGCGCTTGCGACTCGTCGCCACATCGGCGACCCCTCGCTTCACCTTGACCAGCATCTCGCGCTGGCGCTCATAGCTGTAGTCAAGGGTCTCGCGCGGGTCCTCGGCAGCGTCGAGCGCCCGGTTGGCCTTCGCCCGGAAGATCGTGCTGATCCGCTTCATCATGCTCATGGCCATCAACTTACCCGGCCGGCCCAGCGGAACGAGGCCAAGGGTGCTCAGCCCGGACACGTGCGACAGGTAGGCTGACCGCTCGTCCCGATCCACTCACCCAGTTCCGATTCACGCCTCGGAAGGCCCCGTGTTCCGCCGTACCAGCAAAGCCGCCGCCCAGCCCACCGACCTCGAGCCGAAAGGTCCCGGGGCCAAGGGGCACCCGACCCCGACGCGCAAGGAGGCCGAGGCCGCCCGGCGCGAGCGGGCCAAGGCGGGCATGGACAAGAAGGCGGCCGCGAAGCTGCTCCGCGAGCGCCGCAGCGCGTCCAACACCAAGGTGCGAGAGGGCATGCGGTCCGGCGAGGAGCGCTACCTGCCCAAGCGCGACCAGGGACCGGTCAAGCGGTTCATCCGCAACTACGTCGACGGCCGGATCTCCATCGCCGAGTTCCTGCTGCCGCTGCTGGTCGTGATCATGGTCCTGCAGTACTCCGGCAGCAAGCAGCTGCTCGCGTTCAGCAACGCCCTGTGGACCACGACGCTGCTCGTCGTCGCGCTCGACACGGTCTGGCTGATGATCCGGATGAAGCGAGCGCTGCGCGCGAAGTTCCCCGACGAGAGCCTCAAGGGCACGACGTTCTACACGATCCTGCGCGTCCTGCAGCTGCGCTGGCTGCGGATGCCAAAGCCTCAGGTCAAGATCGGCGGCGCTCCGCGCTGATCGAGCGTCGGCACTGGCTCACGGGGTGCCGGACTCAAGGGACATCGGTCCGTAGACCTCGCGGTCACCCTCGAACAGGGTCACTGCGGAGACGCCATCCTCTGAGAGGTCGGGGTAGGCCTCACCCAGCCAGCCCTCCGCGTCGCTGCGGGTCGGGAACTCGGTGCGCTCCACACTGATGACGCGGCCGTCGCCGTCGAGCAGCTGCCACCACCAGGGCACCTGATCCTGCTTGCGTACGGAGCTGCCGAAGGTCGGCTCGGGGGTGTTGGTCACGAATGACCCCTCTCTTGTGAACGGTGCTGTGATGGTCAGGACTCGCGGACATCGGTGTCGACGAAGGGCGGTCGGGTCACGACGAAGATCTCGGCCCGGCCGCGGACGTCGACCAGCACCTCGGCCCCCAGCTGGATCTGGCTGTTGATCAACGCGAGCGCGATGCCCTTTCGCAAGGTCGGCGAGAACGTGCCCGACGTGATGTAGCCGATCGGCAGGTCCCGGGTGATCTTGACGCTCATCTGTGGCCGTGCGATTCCGCGACCCTGGGCCACGAGCCCGCGCAAGGTCACCCGGGGGCCGGCCGCCTTCTCCGCGGCGAGGGGCTCCTTGCCCCAGAACTCCGGCTTGGACCAGCCGACGGCCCAGCCGACCCGGCCCTGGTTGGGGGTCACGTCGAGGCTGATGTCCTGGCCGTGCAGCGGGTAGCCCATCTCGGTCCGCAAGGTGTCCCGGGCACCCAGGCCGCACGGCAGGATCCCGTGCTTCGCCCCGGCATCGAGGATGGCGTCCCAGAGCGCCGGTGCAACCGAGTTCTCGGCGATCAGCTCGTAGCCGCGCTCCCCCGTGTAGCCGGTGCGGCACACCACCACGTCGTGACCTTCGAACTGAGCCTCCTCGAAGGACATGTAGTCGTGCCCGACCGGGAGCCCGATCTCGCTCAGGACCTCGTCCGACTTCGTGCCCTGGACCGCAAGCACCGCGTGGGTCTGGTGGTGGTCGGTGATGGACAACCCCGCGGGCTTCCCAGCGTCGAGGCGGCGCTTGACCTCGGCCGAGTTGGCAGCGTTGGGCACCAGCAACACGTGGTCCTCACCACGGTGGTAGGCGATCAGGTCGTCGACGATGCCGCCTGACGTGGCATCGCACGCCAGGGTGTACTGCGCCTTCCCGGCACCGATCCGGGCGAGGTCGTTGGTCAGACAGCTGTCGAGGTAGGCCACCGCGCTCTCACCGCGCACGACCAGCTTGCCGAGGTGGCTGACGTCGAAGACACCGACCGACTCGCGGACAGCCGCGTGCTCCTTGAGCACGCCGGTGGGGTACTCCAGGGGCATCTCCCAGCCACCGAACTCGGCGAGCTTCGCACCGGCGGCGACATGGCGGTCGTGGAGCGGCGACTGCTTGAGCGACATGCGTGGAAAGTTACCCCAGCCGTCCGCCACCGGTTGTGCGGTCCGAGCGACGGCCTAGCATGACCCCTCGTGACGACGTACACGCTGCGCAAGGGAAGTCCGGCCAAGTCCCGCACCGACCTGGTGGTGATCGGCGTGGTCCAGACGTCCAGGGGCAACCTCGAGGCCTGCCCAGGCTCGGAGGACGTGGCGGCGGCGTACGGCCGCAGGTTCAGGCCGCTTCTCACCTCGATGGGCTTTCGAGGAGCCGCCGGCGAGGTGCTGCGCATGCCCACCGCCGGAACGATCGTGGCCGGCCAGGTGCTCGTCATCGGCCTCGGATCGCGCGACGCGCTCACCCACGAAGGGGTACGCCGCGCCGCGGGTGTCGCGGCCCGCAACATCGGCAACGCGGCCTCGGTCGCCCTGGCCCTGCCGGCCCATGACGCCGAGCACGTGCGGGCGGTCGCGGACGGGTTCATCTCGGGTGGCTACTCGTTCAAGCGCTACAAGTCGCACTCCGACGAGGCAGGTCTCTCCGCGGTCTCGATCCTCAGCGACGCGTCCCGGCGCCAGGACGCGATCGCGGCGCTGGAGGTCGCCCGCACCGTCGGTGACCTGACGAACCGGGCGCGTGACTGGGTCAACACTCCCCCGAACGACCTGACACCCGAGCTGTTCGCCGAGGCGGTCGTGACGCTCGGCAAGGAGCTGACCGGTCGGACGCACAAGCCGAAGGTCGACATCGAGGTGCTCGGTGTCGAGGAGCTCCAGCAGCTCGGCTGCGGCGGCATCCTGGGGGTCGGCCAGGGCTCCGCCAACCCGCCCCGCCTCGTCAAGCTGACCTGGGCGCCAGAGGACGCGCGCGGAAGTGTGGCGTTCGTCGGCAAGGGCATCACCTACGACTCAGGCGGCCTGACGATCAAGCCGGGCAGCTCGATGGCGACGATGAAGTACGACATGGGCGGGGCGGCAGCCGTGCTCGCCGCGACCTTCGCGATCGCCGAGCTCGGCCTGCCGGTGACGGTCACGACGTACGCCCCCATGGCCGAGAACATGGTCTCGGGGGCCGCGATGCGCCCCGGCGACGTCCTGACGATGTACGACGGCCAGAGCGTCGAGGTCACCAACACCGACGCCGAAGGGCGGCTCATCCTCGCCGACGCGCTGGCGATGGCGGCCGAGGGCGAGCACGACTCGGTCATCGACGTGGCCACCCTGACCGGCCCGTGCGTCGTTGCCCTGGGCGAGAAGGTGGCCGGCCTCTTCGGCGACGACGAGACGACCGCCGCCGTCGCTGCGGCGACCGAGGTGAGCGGCGAGCTGCTGTGGCGTCTGCCGATCCCCGACGAGAGCCGCGAGGCAGTGCGCGAGAGCAAGATCGCCGACGTGCTGCAGCACAACTGGGTCCGGTGGGGCTCGGCGTTGTTCGCCGCGGCGTTCCTCGCCGAGTTCGTCGGCGACAAGCCATGGGCTCACCTCGACATCGCAGGCCCGGCGTGGAACACCGGTGGTCCGTGGGGCCATGTGCCGTCCGGGGCAACCGGTTATGCCATCTCGACCCTGGTGGCCTACGCCGCCGCCGTGGCCGGCGAGCGGGACCCGGAGACCGACTAGCTCGTCGGACCGTCGAGGTCTCGACGCAACTGCTGCTTCTGCCGTTCCTTCTCGCGCCGGTTGTACTCCCGCATCCGCGCGGGGATGCCGACGAGGGCGGCGTCATAGCTCGGCACGCCGTTCTTGTTGGAGAACTCGTGCGCCCAGTGCACCGAGGGCACGCGGCGACGGGTCCACTCACCGTCGTGCGCCACGAGCAGGAGGGTCACGTCGGTGACAGTGGTCCGGGGCTCGACAAAACCCTCGACGCCACGCCGCGTCCGGACGAACTCCAACAGGTGACCCTGGTCGGCAACGTCCGAGGCTCGAGTGGTGCCACCACCGCCAACGGAAGTGCCACCCCGGCCACCCCTCCTGAATCGATCGAGCAGACCCATGGCCCCCAGTGTGCTGCATCGGCGGTCACAGCAGGCGCTAACCCGGGTCTGTTTTCGACCGCGTCGTGGTCAAGTGATTGGATGAGCACCGGAAACCACAGGCCAGCGTTCGGGAAGGAGGCAGACGTGCCGGAGGCCGACGAGTTCGACGTCGTGATCCTGGGCGCAGGATCTGGCGGCTACGCGTGCGCGCTGCGTGCTGCCCAGCTCGGACTGAGTGTCGCGCTCGTCGAGAAGGACAAGCTCGGCGGCACCTGTCTGCACGTGGGCTGCATCCCCACCAAGGCGCTGCTGCACGCGGCCGAGGTCGCCGACGCGGCGCGTGAGTCCGAGAAGTTCGGGGTGCTCGCCACCCTGGAGGGCATCGACATGCCCGGGGTGAACGCATACAAGGACGGTGTCGTGAGCCGGTTGTTCAAGGGCCTCACCGGTCTCATCAAAGGCCGCGGGATCACGGTCGTCGAAGGCACCGGGAAGCTCACCGGACCACGCACGGTCGAGGTCGGCGGTTCGTCGTACACCGGGAGGTCCGTGGTGCTGGCCTCCGGCTCCTTTGCGCGGTCGCTGCCCGGCCTGGAGCTCGACGGCACGCGCGTGATCACCTCCGAGCAGGCACTGCGCCTCGAGACCGTCCCCTCCTCGGTCATCGTCCTCGGAGGCGGCGTGATCGGCTGCGAGTTCGCCAGCGTGTGGCGCTCGTTCGGTGCCGAGGTCACCATCATCGAGGCCCTCCCGCACCTGGTCGCGGCCGAGGACGAGCAGTCCTGCAAGGCCCTCGAGCGGGCGTTCCGCAAGCGCAGGATCAACTTCTCGACCGGCACCCGCTTCGAGTCCGTGGCGAGCACCGAGCGCGGCGTGACGGTCACCGTCGAGGGCGGCAAGACCTTCGACGCCGACCTGCTCCTGGTCGCGGTCGGACGAGGACCGGTGACGGACGGACTCGGCTATGAGGAACAGGGCATCGCCATGGACCGCGGCTTCGTCACGGCCGACGAGCGGTGCCGCACCAACCTTGACGGTGTCTACGCGGTCGGAGACATCGTCGCCGGGTTGCAGCTGGCTCACCGCGGGTTCCAGCAGGGCGTGTTCGTCGCCGAGGAGATCGCCGGCCTCGCCCCCCAGGCGATCGACGAGAACGGCATCCCGCGGGTCACCTACTGCGAGCCGGAGGTGGCATCGGTCGGACTGACCGAGGCACAGGCGCGGGAGCAGCACGGCGAGTCGATCGAGACGCTCACCTACGACCTGAGCGGCAACGGCAAGAGCCAGATCCTGGCGACCCAGGGCTTCGTGAAGCTGGTGCGCCTGACCGACGGCCCCGTGGTCGGGGTACACATGGTGGGTGCGCGTGTCGGGGAGCTCGTCGGGGAGGCCCAGCTCATCTACAACTGGGATACTTACCCTGAGGACGTGGCTCCCCTCGTGCATGCCCACCCGACCCAGAACGAGGCGCTCGGCGAAGCGCACATGGCGCTGGCAGGCAAACCGTTGCACGCGCACTCGTGACCTGCTGGACTCTCCCCTAGCCTCTACCAAACCTACTAAGACGCACCACGAACGAAAGAGCGAAGGAAACTGATGTCGACACCCGTGAAGCTCCCCGAACTGGGCGAGTCCGTCACCGAAGGCACCGTCACCCGCTGGCTCAAGCAGGTGGGTGACACCGTCGAGGTCGACGAGCCCCTGCTCGAGGTCTCGACCGACAAGGTCGACACCGAGATCCCCTCGCCGGTCGCCGGCACGCTCCTCGAGATCAAGGCCGAGGAGGACGAGACGGTCGAGGTCGGAGCCGAGCTCTGCATCGTCGGCGACGAGGGTGAGGCCGGCGGCTCCTCCGACTCCGACGAGTCGGCGGAGCCCGCGGGGAGCGACTCCGCCGACGAGTCAGCTGATGACGACGAGACCGCGGAGGAGCCTGCCGACGAGGACGACGACGCAGAAGACGACTCGGAAGACGAGACGCGCGACGAGCCGGTCGAGAAGCCGGCAGCCAAGAAGAGCGGCAGTGGCGGCGGCACGTCGATCACCCTGCCCGCCCTGGGTGAATCGGTCACCGAGGGCACCATCACCCGCTGGCTGAAGTCCGTGGGCGACGAGGTCGCCGTCGACGAGCCTCTGGTCGAGGTCTCCACCGACAAGGTCGACACCGAGATCCCCTCGCCGGTCGCCGGCACCCTCCAGGAGATCAAGGCCGAGGAGGACGAGACCGTGGAGGTCGGTGCCGAGCTCTGCATCATCGGCGACGGGTCCGCAGCCTCAGACGAGTCCGACGACTCCGGCGAAGATGACGCGTCGCAAGACGCCGAGCCCGAGCCGAAGCCCGAGCCCAAACCCGAGCCCGAGGCGAAGCCCGAGCCGAAGCCCGAGCCCAAACCCGAGCCGAAGCCCGAGCCGAAGCGTGAGCCCAAGCCCGAGCCGAAGGCCGAGACGAAGCCCAAGGAGGAGCCCGCGAAGCCTGCGTCGGCCTCGGACGGCGGCAGCTACGTCACCCCGCTCGTACGCAAGATGGCCTCGGAGTACGGCGTCGACCTGGCCAGCATCAAGGGCACGGGCGTCGGCGGTCGAATCCGCAAGCAGGACGTGCTGGCCGCCGCCGAGTCGAACAAGTCCGACCAGGCTCCCCCGGCCGCGGACAAGCCGGCCGCTGACGCACCGGCTGCGTCGGCGCCGAGCCCGCTGCGCGGCAAGACCGAGAAGCTCTCCCGGCTGCGCAAGGTGATCGCCACCCGGATGGTGGAGTCGCTGCAGACCTCCGCGCAGCTGACGCAGGTCGTCGAGGTCGACGTCACCAACATCGCGCGGCTGCGTGACAGGGTGAAGGCCGAGTTCCTCGCGCGCGAGGGCGTGAAGCTGTCCTACCTGCCCTTCTTCGCCAAGGCGGCGGTCGACGCGCTGAAGTCGCACCCGGCGCTGAACGCCACCTTCGACCTGAAGGCCGGTGAGGTGACCTACCACGACAGCGAGAACGTCGCATTCGCAGTGGACACCGAGAAGGGCCTGCTCACGCCGGTCGTCAAGGAAGCCGGTGACCTCTCGATCGCCGGCCTCGCCAAGAAGATCGCCGACGTCGCGGAGCGCACGCGCACCAACAAGATCGGCCCCGACGACCTGTCTGGCGGTACCTTCACGATCACCAACCTCGGCAGCGTGGGCGCCCTCTGGGACACCCCCATCATCAACAAGCCGCAGGTTGCCATCCTCGGGCCGGGCGCCGTGGTGAAGCGTGCGGTCGTGATCGACGACCCCAACCTGGGCGAGACGATCGCCGTGCGGCACATGGTCTACCTGGCGCTGACCTACGACCACCAGCTGGTCGACGGCGCCGACGCCGGCCGCTTCCTGCAGGACGTCAAGGCGCGGCTGCAGGCGGGCAGCTTCGAGGTCTGAGGTCTGGTCCGCGGCAGAAGTGCGCGCCGGAGCGGACACGATTTGGTTGGAGGACAGCGGTGGCGACGGGCCGCCGCTGGTCCTCCTCCACCCCGGCATCACGGACTCACGCGTCTGGGACCTCCCGGAACAAACCCGGTGACATCAGTCGCCTCGCCTGACACGCTTCCCTCCCACTCGACCGCGGACGTGGTCGGGAACGAGCAGAGGAAGGACGATGGAGAAGATCTCGAAGACGCTGCTGAACTGGGCGTCGATCCTGGAGGACAACACCCGAGAGCAGGCGACACGGGCGGCGACGATGCCGTTCATCTATCCGCACCTGGCGCTGATGCCGGACGCCCACCTCGGGCGAGGCGCGACCGTCGGATCGGTGATTCCCACACTGGGAGCGATCATGCCTGCTGCCGTCGGCGTGGACATCGGTTGCGGCATGATCGCGGTCCGCACGAACCACTCGCGCGAGCAGCTGCCCGAGGACCGTTCGGCGGTGCGTGAATCGATCGAGGGGGCCATCCCGCTGAGCGCAGGCGTCGCCAACCGAGACATCACGCGCGAGCACACGACCGAGCGGCTCGAGCGACTGCGCGAGCTGGCCGAGAAGGCCGGGTTCGACCCGTCGTCCTACGCCAAGCGTTGGGAGCTCCAGCTGGGGACACTGGGATCGGGAAACCACTTCATCGAGATCACCGTCGACGAGCAGGACCGGGTCTGGCTGTTCCTGCACTCGGGTTCGCGGGGTGTGGGCAACAAGATCGCCCAGCACCACACCTCAGTCGCGCGGAAGCTCTGTGAGCGGTGGTGGATCGACCTGCCCGACCCCGACCTCGCGTATCTCGTCGAGGGCACCGATGAGTTCTGGGCCTACATCCGTGAGATGCGATGGGCGCAGACCTACGCGCTGCTCAACCGCGAGGAGATGATGGACCGGGTCGTGACCTGTTTCGTGGAGTGGACCGGTGATGACGTGGAGCGCCTGGAGGAGATCAACTGCCACCACAACTACACCGAGCAGGAGCAGCACTTCAACAAGCAGGTGTGGCTCTCGCGCAAGGGCGCCATCAACGCCGAGGAGGGCCGGATGGGCCTGATCCCCGGCTCGATGGGCACGGCGTCGTACGTCGTGGTCGGCAAGGGCTACCCGCCTTCGCTGAACTCGGCACCCCATGGCGCCGGTCGGGCGTTCTCCCGGACGGCGGCCCGCAAGGCGTTCACGCGTGACCAGCTGCGCACGGCGATGGTGGGGATCGAGTACCGCGACACCGACGCGTTCATCGACGAGATCCCCGGGGCCTACAAGGACATCGACCAGGTGATGGCGGACGCCGCCGACCTGGTGGAGATCCGACACACGCTGCGTCAGATCGTCAACGTCAAGGGCGACTGAGTCGCCCGGGGCGAAGCGAGGGAGTGCTGGGGGAAACCTGAACCCCCGGCTACATGTGAATCATGTGCCCCGCGAGCCCTTCGACTGCTTCCTTGACTGCCTCGGACAGGGTCGGGTGGGCGAAGATGTTGCGGGCCACCTCGTCGGCGGTCAGGTCCCACTTCTGGGCCAGCGTCAGGGCCGGGAGGAGCTCGGTGACGTCGGGTCCGATCAGGTGGGCGCCGATGATCTCGTTGTACTTCGCGTCGGCGACCAGCTTCACGAAGCCGGAGGTGTCGCCGAGTCCCTTGGCCTTGCCGTTGGCCGAGAACGGGAACTTGGCGACCTTGACGTCGTACCCCTTCTCCTTGGCCTGCGCCTCGGAGTAGCCGAAGGAGGCGATCTGGGGCTGGCAGTACGTCGCGCGCGGGATCATGTCGAAGTCGATCTCGATGGTTTCGTGGCCGGCGATCGTCTCGGCAGTGACGATGCCCATGGCCTCGGCCGTGTGGGCCAGCATCAGCTTGCCGGTGACGTCGCCGATCGCGTAGACGCCCTCGACATTGGTGCGACCACGCTCGTCGACGGCGATGGCACCGCGGTCGGTGGTCTTGACCCCGGTCCTGTCGAGCCCGTAGCCCTCGAGGCGCGGGGCGAAACCAATGGCCTGGAGCACCTTGTCGGTCTCGATGACCTCTTCCTTGCCGTCCTTGCTGACGGTGACCTTGACCTTGTCGCCCGTGTCCTCGATCTTCTCGACCTTGGTCTTGAGCATCACCTTCACACCGAGGTTCTTGTAGTGCTTTGCCAGCTCCTTGGAGATCTCCGCGTCCTCGGTGGGCACCATGCGGTCAAGGAACTCCACGATGGTGACGTCCACGCCGAAGTTGGTCATCACGTAGGCGAACTCGACGCCGATGGCACCGGACCCGGCGATCACGATCGAGCCGGGCAGCTGGTCGTTGAGGATCTGTTCCTCGTAGGTGACCACGTTCTCGGAGAGCTCCGTGCCGGGCACCAGCCGGGTGGTCGCGCCGGTGGCGATGATGATGTTGTCACCGGTGATCTTGCGAGTCTTGCCGTCGTCGTCCGCGACTTCGATCGTCTTGGCATCGACGAAGGTGCCCCACCCGTGGATCTCCTCGATCTTGTTCTTCTTCATCAAGAAGTGGACACCCTTGACGATGGAGTCGGAGACCTCGCGGCTGCGCGCGTGGGTCGGCTTGAAGTCCATGGAGGCGTCGCCGGTGATCCCGAACTTGTCCTTCTCGTGGGTCAGGATGTGCGAGAGCTCGGCGTTTCGCAGCAGGGCCTTCGACGGGATGCAACCGACGTTGAGGCAGACCCCTCCCCAGTATTTCTTCTCGACCACGCCGACCTTCAGGCCGAGCTG
>JBDSXU010000405.1:0-4720 GCA_039926005.1 Marmoricola sp. | reverse complement strand
CGGCGGAGGTGATGAACCGCTTCACGCCGGTGATGTTCCAGGTGCCGTCCTCGTTGAGGGTGGCCTTGGCCCGGCCGGCCCCCACGTCGGAACCAGCGTCGGGCTCAGTGAGCACCATGCTGGTGTTCCACGCACGGTCGACGATGATCTGGGCGATCTGCTTGTCACGGTCGTTGCCGTTGCGGTGCACGATGCTCGCGAAGGCCGGGCCGGCGCCGTACATCCAGATTGGGGCGTTGGCGCCGAGCACCATCTCACCCATGGCCCAGACGAGGCTGGAGGGGGCGGGGGTGCCGCCGAGCGCCTCGGGGAGCTGCAGTCGCCAGTACTCCGAGTCCTGCCAGGCCTGGTAGCTCTTCTTGAAAGACTCAGGCAGCGGGGCGGTGTTGGTCTCGGCATCGAAGATCGGCGGGTTGCGGTCGCTGTCTACGTAGGACGCGGCCAGGTCCTCGCGGGCGAGCCGCTCCACCTCGGTCAGGATCGAACGAGCGGTCTCGCCGTCGATCGCCTCGAAGGGCCCCTGTCCCAGGACCTCGTCGCGGCCGAGCACCTCGAAGAGGTTGAACTCGATGTCGCGGATGTTGCTCTTGTAGTGGCTCAACAAACCCACCTTTTCTGGCAATCGGGACCCAGCGGAGCGGTTGCTACCGGCCAGTAACAACAAGTATCTGCCCCAGAGCGGGGCGGCGCAAGCACTTCGAGCATTTATGTGACGAAGGACAAAGTCCCTTGTTGGAGGGCGAAAGCGGGTTTCAGCCACGCGGGCGCGAGTCGATCAGGTCAGTTAATCCGAGCGATCTGACAGACTTCGAGCATGCGCGTCTCCGCCAAGGCCGACTACGCCCTCCGGGCGCTCATCGAGATCGCCAACCGTGACGACGGTCGGCCGGTGAGCGCGGAGGAGCTCGGCAAGCTCCAGGAGATCCCCCACGGCTTCCTCCAGGCCATCCTCGCCGACATGCGTCGAGCGGGAATCGTGGTGAGCCAGCGCGGCCAGTCGGGCGGCTGGCGGTTGGCGACCAAGTCCGCCGACGTGAGCGTGGCGGACGTCATCAGGGCCGTCGACGGCCCCCTGGTCAGTGTCTACGGCCTGCGGCCGGAGGCGGTCTCCTACAACGAGTCCGCCGAGATCCTGCAGCACGTCTGGATCGCCGCACGGAGCAGTCTGCGCGAGGTGTTCGAGAACGTCACCATCGCGTCGCTCGCTGATCGGAAGCTGCCCGACGCAGTGATCCAGCTCACCGTGGACGACGACGCCTGGCGTCCCCACTGACCCGTCCGGTCACCCGAAGTTCACCTCGGAGTCGTTGTGCTGCTCCACGCTCGAGCCATGTCACGACGAAAACTCATCTGGCACATCGGTCTGGCCGATGCGCCGCGTCCGCTTCTCCCCGCGAACCTCTCGGCGCACTCCGACTCGCTCTGCGCGGCCGGGGTGGAGGTGGTCGCCACTGCCGAGGAGTCACGGCTGGCCACCCACGAGCTGCTGCGCACCCACCAGCAGGCCGGTCTGGCACGGCGCGAGGTGGAGGGGCGCTGGGCCCGGATCTGTGACCGCGTGTGGCAGCACAAAGGCGTCTCGATGCTCTCCACCCCGGACCTCTGCGCCGCCGACAAGGACCAGATCAGGCTTGCCCTGAACCCGCTGATCGGCGTCGAGGTGCACCTGGTGGTCACCCTGGACTCGTTCTCCCAGCAGATCTACGGCAGCTGGCTCGCCGAGCTGCGATCCGGCCGGTCGACCGGCTGGGAGAAGTACGTCGCCCGGGTTCTCGCGTCCAGGCCCGACCATGCGCAGGCCGAGCGCTTCTGGGGCGGGCACGACCTCCCGGCCCTGCTGAGTCGGTGGGGATGGACCTTCCACTCCGACCGGCTGCATGTCGTGGCCTCGCCCTGCGTCGAGAGCCACTGGTCGGAGTTCCTCGACATTGCCGGTGTCGCGTCGTCCGGGCTGGATGCGGTCGTGCCGGCGTACGCCGATCCGGCGGGGGTCGCAGTGCTCCGCAAGGTGAACCGCCAGCTGGAGGAGCCGATCGGGCCGGGGACCGTGGCGCTGCTCACTTCCGTGGACCGCGAAGGGTCGGCGATGCCGGTCGCGCCCACAGGAGAGCTCGCGCCGCTGGTCTCCGAGTGGGCCGCGGCGCTCTCCGGTGCCGGCCAAGACGTGCGTGGCGACCTCGCGATGCTGGTCGAGGACGGACCGGAGACGTCACTCCCGGGTCCGCGCGACCAGCTCGGGGTGGCGGTCGACGTACTCACGGAGGCGCTCACCGACAACGCCCGGCTGCGGACCCTGGTCGACTCGCTGGAGGCTGATCGTGAGCGGCTCGAGCGGAAGCGCCGGAAGCTGAAGCGGCGGCTGAAGCGGGTGCGCGCGGCTGGTGAAGCTGCGTAGTCGCTCTGGAACTGGAACACGTTACAGTTTCGGGATGATCGAATCCGAGTTCATCATCTGGGAGGCGCCCGACGGCGACCATCCCGTACGCCGGCTGTCCCAGCGTTCCTACGACCTCGTCTCGCGCAAGCAGAAGGACGAGTGGCTCACCCTCTGGGCCGAGGACGCGGTCGTCGAGGACCCGGTGGGTCCGTCGGTCTTCGACCCCGAGGGCAAGGGTCACCGCGGCCTGGAGGGCATCAACGCGTTCTGGGACCTCGCCATCGCCCCGGTGAAGTCGTTCCGCTTCACGATCCGGGACTCCTTCGCCAACGGCAACGCCTGCGCCAACATCGGCACCTTCAGCACCGAGCTGGAGGACGGCAGCCTCGCCGACACCGACCTGATCGCGGTCTACCGCGTCAACGACGCCGGCCTCCTCGTCTCGATGTCGGCGCACTGGGAGATGGAGCCGACGTTGACGACTGTGCGCAAGCCGGGGTAGGGGCTGTCTGGGAGCGCAGCCGAACATGCGAATGTGGCTCCAGGGCACGGAGACCGCACCTCCATTCACCCGCGCGACATTCGCATGTCTGGCTGCGGGATGAGTGGTCGGGCAGGTCGCGGCCGTCGCCAAACATGCGAATGTGGCGCACGGGACCCACGACCACAACTCCAGACCCGCCCGCGACATTCGCAGGTCCGGCGCGCCGGGGCCCACCACCAAGCCAGGTCGCACCACAGGCCCGGAGACTCAGCCGCCTAGCACGTCCAACCGGGCCCGGACCCAGTCGACCAGGGGGCGCAGGGCCCGCCAGTCGGCGCGGACCCGGTCGAGGAGGTCGGGGGTGTCGAGGTTCTCGAAGCCGTAGGACTTCCCGAGCGACATCGACTTGTAGCGCAGCAGGTCGATGCGCGGGTGGTCGGCGGGGTAGCCGCGGGGGGAGGTCCTGAGCTGCTCCCCACGGATCTCGAAGCCCTTCTTCTGCAGCCGGGCCACGAGCCGAACGAGCTCCTTGCCCGAGTGCTCCACGTCGATCCCCGTCCGGATCCGAGACAGGTCGGGGCCGCCTGCGTGGTAGTAGCCGCCGCCGACCCGGACGCCCGGTGAGCCGATCTCGACGTACCAGCCTGTCGCCGGACCGACCGAGACGAACGCACCCTGGGCGCTCTTGTAGGGCGTCTTGTCCTTGGCGAAGCGGACGTCGCGGTAGGGGCGGAACACCTTGGCGGTGCCGAATTCTTCGGCGAGCGAGGCGGTCAGCGCCAGCATCGGCAGCCGCACCGCCGACTCGTACACGTGCTTGTGCGCCTCCCAGAACGACTTCGTGTTGTCGAGTTCGAGGTCGTCGTAGAAGTCGAGGGCTGCCACCGGGAAGCCGTTGAAGCCGGCCGGGGCTCGATCACCTGTGGACATGGAGCGGATGACGAGATTCGAACTCGCGACATCGACCTTGGGAAGGTCGCGCTCTACCAGCTGAGCTACATCCGCATGCCGGGCCGGGAAACAGACCCGACCGACGCAGGAGAGGTTACCCGAACCGGGTGCAGGATCAGATCGGGGCCAGAACCGGACGTCGCGGCGAGATGTTGTCGCCCGAGGAGCGGCCGGTCAGCCTGCGGTGCACCCACGGTGCGGCGTGCGTGCGGGCCCACTCGACGTTCTTCGCGCGCAGCTCCCGCCCGGTCAGCTCGAGGGGCTTCGTCGGCGGCAACGGCTCGAGGTCGTGTGGGACGCCGAGGACCTTGAGCACGGCCATCGCCATCCGCTGGTGGCCAGCCGCGCCGAGGTGCATCCGGTCGGTGTCCCAGTAGCCGAAGTCGCGGTACTCCCGCATCCGCCAGAAGTCGACGACGTGGGCACCACGGCGATCCGCGATCTCGCGCACGGCCTCGGTGTAGAGCGCGAACCGGCCACGCATGGGCCGGTAGATCGCCGAGCCGCCCGGGTCGAAGGCGGTGAAGAGGACGACGGTGGCCCCGGTGGCGATGAGCCGACCGACTGCGTCGTCGTACGCCGTGGCCAGGGCGTCGATGTCCACGCGCGGTCGCAGGATGTCGTTGCCCCCGGCGTACGCCGTGACGAGATCCGGCTCCATCGCCAGCGCAGGTTCGACCTGCTCGGCGAGGACCCGTCGCAGCTTGCGCCCCCTGATGGCCAGGTTGGCATAGCCGAAGTCGGCAGTCCTGGACGCTAGCACTTCGGCCACGCGGTCGGCCCAGCCCCGCAGTCCGTTGGGTCGATCGGGGTCGGGATCGCCGACTCCCTCGGTGAAGGAGTCGCCGATGGCGACGAAGCGGTGCCAGGATCGCGGCTCTGTGGGCATGGCGCCATTGTGGGACCCG
>JBDSXU010000404.1:0-5985 GCA_039926005.1 Marmoricola sp. | reverse complement strand
CCGTCAGTGCCTGCTCCAGCTCGGAGTCGGTGCTCAGTGTCATCGCCATGGCGTCGATGATACCACTTCGGTACCATCCGTCGCCGGCCCATTGCTGGCTCGTGGCTGGCATCAGCCTCGTGCGCCTCACCTCGACACTGATTGCGAGGAGTGGGCCAGACTGGGCACGTCCGGGAAGGACGCAGACACCTTCGGTGTTGTGGAGGGTGCACCCCACGAAAGGCGATATATGTTCCAGCGAACCAAGCACACTGTTCCTGCGGCGAACGAGGCACTGGCCGGTCGGCCCGAGCGTTCCTTCCAGCTCTCCGAGCGACACAAGGCACTCGATGCACCTCTGGTGACCGACGAGGTTCCCGAGGGCTACGAGGTCGCCGTGTTCGGCCTCGGCTGCTTCTGGGGCGCCGAGGAGATCTTCTGGCAGGTCCCGGGCGTCTGGTCGACCTCGGTCGGCTACGCAGGCGGATCGACCCCCAACCCGTCCTACGAAGAGGTCTGCAGTGGCCGCACCGGTCACACCGAGGCAGTCCGCGTGGTCTACGACCCGGCGAAGGTGTCCTACGCCGACCTGGTCGCCACCTTCTACGAGGTCCACGACCCGACCCAGGGCATGCGGCAGGGCAACGACATGGGCACGCAGTACCGCTCGGCGATCTACTTCACCAGCCCCGCACAGGAGCAGGTGGCGAGCCTGGTGACCGAGCGCTACCAGGGCGAGCTCGACAAGCGCGGCCTGGGCCACATCACCACCGAGATCAAGCCCGAGCAGCCGTACTTCTACGCGGAGGACCACCATCAGCAGTACCTGTTGAAGAACCCCTTCGGCTACCGCTGCCACTCCAACACCGGCGTGAAGGTCCCCCGAGCCTGATCCGACCAGGCGTCATGCGAAGAGATGCCAGTAGCACTGGATTCCTATGACGTCTCGGCCGGCTCGGCACGTGATGAGCGTCTCCCTCGCGCCTGCAAAGTTTGAGAAGTACCGTTTTGTCGGCAGACTGGATCGATGACCGACCAGACTCCGCCCCCCGACCACCCCACTCCGCCCACCGCGGAGGGCGTTGGCCCCGTCGAGGGTGCAACTCCTCCGCCACCGCCTCCGGCCGAACCGCCCGGTGACCAGCCGGTCGGCGCGGAATCGCCGCCGCCCGCACCGAAGAGCCGCAGAGGCCTGCTGATCAGCCTGATCGCCGGACTCCTAGCGCTTGCCCTCATCGGGGGCGCACTGGCGCTCTTCTTCCTCACGCGTGGTCCCGACAAGCACTCCATCACTGTCACTTCGACGGCAGGCGGGATGAAGCGGGACACGGCCCAGGAGAAGAAGCTCAAGAAGGAGCTCGACGCCACGGGGAAGCAGTTCGAGACCCAGTTCAAGGTCACCTCGGCAAAGTCCGGTCTCTACAAGCAGGACAACACCTCCAGGGGCCCGAAGGGCCAGTTGCTCTTCATGGGCTTCAGGTTCAAGACTCCCTCCGAGAAGAACCCGGCCAACCTGGTCAAGAAGCTGCGCGCCATCGCCGACGGCAACAAGCTCAAGGTCACCAACGTGCCCGTGGGTGATGCCGGCGGAAAGGCGATCTGCATCGGCAGCCCCGCCGCGGCGGCACAGAAGACCTCGAGCTGTTTCTGGGCCACCCGGGACACCGGCGGAGGCCTCTTCCCCAACGTCGAGGGCTACGACTCCAAGCAGATGTCCAAGCTGCTCCTCGACGTACGTTCGGACATCGAGAAGACCGAGTAGCCCGACGTGCTGACCCGCTGGGGTCGCACGCTCGATCCTGACCTGCCCCTTCCCGAGTACCCCCGCCCCCAGCTGGCGCGCGAGCGCTGGGTCAACCTCAACGGGGTTTGGGAGCACGCGTTCACCGTGACGGCCGACCGGCCCACGTCCTACGACGGCCCGATCGTGGTGCCCTTCTCACCCGAGGCACCGCTCTCGGGCGTCGGACGGCAGCTCCGGCCCGACGAGTGGCTCTGGTATCGACGCAGCTTCACCACACCCGACTTCCCCCGCGGAGGTCGGGTGTTGCTGCACTTCGGCGCCGTCGACCAGTCCTGCACCGTCTGGGTCAACGGCCACGAGGCCGGCGAGCACACCGGGGGCTACCTGCCCTTCACCCTCGACGTGACGGACCAATTGCAAGGCGACGGCACCGCCGACGTGCTCGAGGTCCGGGTGCAGGACCTGTCCGAGACCGGGGTGCACGCGCGCGGCAAGCAACGACTCGACCGCGGCACGATCTGGTACACCGCCCAGTCCGGCATCTGGCAGACCGTCTGGCTCGAACCCGTGCCCGCGGCGTACGCCGAACGGCTGGTGCTGGTGCCGCACCTGGACATCGGGGCGGTTGAGGTCACCGTGGAGGCAAGTGGTGTCGAGACGAAAGCTCACGTCGTCGTCTCGACCGGCTCAACCGTCGTGGCATCTGCCACCGTCCTGGTCGGCGAACCAGTCCTCATCGCGCTCTCCGAGGTCCACCCGTGGTCGCCCGACGACCCGCACCTCTACGACGTCGAGGTCACCGTTGGCGAGGACCGGGTGACATCCTTCTTCGGGCTGCGTTCCTTCGGGGTCGGCCCGGACCAGCAGGGGCAGCCGCGGCTGCTCCTCAACGGCGAGCCGGTCGTCCACGTGGGAGTGCTCGACCAGGGCTACTGGCCCGACGGCTTGCTCACACCACCGAGCGACGCGGCGATGGTGCACGACATCGAGACGATGAAGTCCCTCGGCTTCACCATGCTGCGCAAGCACGTGAAGATCGAGCCGCTGCGCTGGTACGCCCACTGCGACCGGCTCGGGATGCTCGTCTGGCAGGACATGGTCAACGGCGGTGGTCGCTACCGCCACCTCGTGACCACGATGCCGGCCAACCGGCCCGTGCGGGTCAGCGACCGTCGCCACGCACTCTTCCACCGCGGCGACGCGGCCGGCCGGACCGAGTTCCGGGGCGAGGTCCGCGAGACGGTCGAGCTCCTGCGCAACGTCGTTTCGCTGGCGGTGTGGACCCCTTTCAACGAGGGCTGGGGCCAGTTCGACGCCAGCGAAGTCGCCCGCGAGGTGGCCGACCTCGACCCCACGCGCCAGGTGAACCACGTCAGCGGCTGGGTCGACCAGGGCGGCGGAGACATCCGTAGCTTCCACAGCTACCTGCGCCCCTTCCGGATGCCGCGCGGCGACAGACGCGGTAGGGACCGCGTGGTGGCGCTCACCGAGTACGGCGGTCACAGCCTCCGGGTGGAGGGCCACGACTGGAGCGACCGCGAGTACGGCTACCGCCACATGCAGGACTCGGCCGAGCTCGAAGCGGCGTTCGTCGAGCTGCACGCCGGACTGGTGGACGCCGTGCGCGCCGGTCTCAGTGCGACCGTCTACACCCAGCTCAGCGATGTTGAGGACGAGCTCAACGGCCTGTTGACCTGGGACCGCGAGGTGCTCAAGGTCGACCGCTTCGTCGTACGCCGGGTCACGACCGCACTTTGCGCCTCGCTGGGACGCGCACCCACTGGATCACCGGATACGTGAACCCGGGTCCTCGAGTCCTCAGGCGTCGGAGTCCACCCAGCGCTGGCCGATGACGTTCAGCTCGGCCGTGCCGGAGGTCAGCTCGGCAACGATCTCCTCGGCGACGCCCCGTGCCACCGGGGGAATCGCGAAGCGAAGAGAGGCCTCGCCGGTGTACTCGACCCCCAGCACCCGGGCGCCCCGCGAACGCAGGGCGTGCTCGAGCTGGCCGACCGCTGCGATGTCGACTTCGACCTCGCAGAGATCCTGCAGCACACGTTCTCGGACCCCGACCTCGTCGAGAGCGGCTCGCGTCGCGCCGGCGTACGCCCGCGCGAGGCCGCCGGTCCCCAGCAGCGTCCCTCCGAACCAGCGGGACACGACAGCCACGACATCGGTGAGCTCACGCCCGCGCAACAGCTCCAGCATGGGGGCGCCCGCGGTACCCGGTGGCTCTCCGCCATCGCTGGATCCCTCGATGGCGCGTTCTGGACCGACCACGAAGGCCGAGCCGTGGTGGCGAGCATCCCATTTCTGCTTGCGCACCTGCTCGACGACCGAGCGGGCACCCTCCTCGTCGTTCACCCGGGCGAGGGTGCACTGGAAACGGGAGCGACTCTCCTCGATCTCGGCGACCCCGTCATGGCCGATCGTGAGGTAGGACGTCACGGACACCCGGCGTCACCCATCCTGTTGGCTTGACACGATCACTACCTGCGTATCGTCTCACTCCTCTGCCCTCAACCACCGAGACACTCCTCGCCGTCGGCGCAGGGGCTGAGGTGATCGGGCTCCACCACCTTGACGAGCGGCTCCGCGGAGCGGGGACGCGGCGGGGAGTGTCGGGAGTGGTGGGGCAACCTTGGGAGAGCCACCCCACCACTCGGTATCCGAGCGGATGGAAGGGAGGGACTCACTCTCGCGAGCATTCCATGTTGCCTCGGAACCCACAGCATCAAACCAGTGATCGGGTACCACAGGTTGGATGTGCGACTTCAATAGTATGCAACCTGAGGTCGGAAAGCGATACATTTCGGACATTTTTTATCTGTGGGGCTCAGCTGACCTACGGCCACGAATTACCGACCTTTCAGTCACGTGCCACAAAGCTCAGCAGATCCTGTCGGGTGAGTACGCCGACCGGCCGGCCGTCCTCCTGAACCAGCAACGCGTCGGCGTCGCGAAGGGCGGCCACGGCATCGGCCACGCCCACTCCCACACCCACGGTGCGCAGCGGCTCGTCCATATGCAGCTCGACCGGGTCCGCGAGGCGCGCCTGCCCCGTGTAGAGCGCGTCCAGCAGCCGCCGTTCGGAGACCGAACCGGCAACCTCTGCGGCCATGATGGGTGGCTCCGCCCGCACGACGGGCATCTGAGAGACGCCGTACTCCTGCAGGATCTGGACCGCGTCGGCGATCGTCTCGTTGGGGTGTGTGTGCACGAGCGCGGGGATGTCGCCCTTCTTCGCGTGCAGCACCTCCCCGATCGTCATGCCGCTGTGGGTTCCGGTGAGGAAGCCGAACCTGGCCAGCCAGTCGTCGTTGAAGACCTTGGTCAGGTAGCCGCGGCCACTGTCCGGCAGCAACACCACGATGACCGCGTCCCCGTGGTTCGGCTCAGTGTCGAGCTCGTGCGCCAGCTGGATCGCGGCAAAGGCGGCCATCCCCGAGGAGCCCCCGACGAGCAGTCCCTCCTCGCGGGCCAGCCGGCGCGTCATCGAGAACGAGTCGGCGTCGGAGACCTCGATGATCCGGTCAGCGATGGTGCGGTCGTAGGTCTCGGGCCAGAAGTCCTCCCCCACCCCCTCGACGAGGTAGGGACGCCCCGTGCCCCCGGAGTACACCGAACCCGCGGGGTCGGCGCCGATCACCTGGACCTCGGGCCCACCCCGTTCAGCGGAGCGCTCCTTGAGGAACCGGCCGACGCCACTGATCGTGCCGCCGGTGCCCATCCCGGTCACGAAGTGCGTGATCCGGCCGTCTGTCTGCTCCCAGATCTCGGGACCCGTGTCCTCGTAGTGCGAGAGCGGGTTGTTGGGGTTGGAGTACTGGTCCGGCTTCCACGCGCCCTCGGTCTCACGCATCAGCCGGTCGGAGGTGCTGTAGTAGCTGTCCGGATGCTCGGGAGCCACCGCGGTCGGGCACACGACGACTTCCGCGCCGTAGGCCTTCAAGACGTTGCGCTTGTCCTCGCTGACCTTGTCCGGGCACACGAAGATGCAGTGGTAGCCGCGCTGCTGGGCGACCAACGCCAGTCCGACGCCGGTGTTGCCTGACGTGGGCTCGACAATCGTCCCGCCGGGCCGGAGCTCCCCGCTCGCCTCGGCCGCGTCGATCATCCGCACCGCGATGCGGTCCTTCACCGACCCTCCGGGGTTGAGGTACTCGACCTTGGCGAGGACCAGGGACGAGGTGGTGCCCACCGTGCGGTTGAGCTTCACCAGGGGGGTGTTGCCGATCAGCTCCAGGAGCGAGTTCGCGTAC
>JBDSXU010000403.1:0-3405 GCA_039926005.1 Marmoricola sp. | reverse complement strand
CTCGTGAACCCGGGTTGGATGGGCTCGTTCTACACCGCGGGTCTCGACCCGATCTTCTGGCTGCACCACGCGAACCTCGACCGGTTGTGGCAGGTGTGGCTCGAGCTAGACGACTCGCACACCAACCCGACGGGTGACTCCGCGTTCCTCGACACCGAGTTCACCTTCCCCCACCCAACCGAAGGCACGGTGACATGGAAGATCGGTGACGCACTCGACACGAACTTCTTCGGCTACGACTACGAGAGCGTCTCGCCCCCGTCCGAGCTCGCCCCGCCGGCACCATCGCCGCTCCCGGACGAGGACCTACCACCGGAGGACGCCATGCCTCGTGCGCAAGGAGACTCGCCGCCACGCGTGCTGGGTGCAGCGAGCGACGTCTCGCTCGCCAGTGCCGATCGTGTTGCCGTGGAGATGACGCCCGCACGTGCGCGCGGAGCGGCACAGGAGGCCGACACAGTCGGCGAGCGTGCCTTCCTGCGGGTGGAGGGGATCACCGGCACGAACGGTGCTCCGCTGTACGGCGTCTATCTCAACGTGCCCGAGGGGGCAGACCCCGCTGACTACCCGCAGCTGCGCGCCGGCTCGGTCTCGACCTTCGGTCTGGAGGAGTCCTCCCAGTCCGACGCCGAGCACGACGGCGGCGGGCTGACGGCGACCTTCGACATCACCGCGCTGCGCGACAGCCTCGCGGCGGAAGGCCGTTGGGACGAGGAACGCCTGGAGGTCTGCTTCACGGCCCACTGGCCCGAGCCGCCCGACGGCGTACGCCGTGATCGGGGACTGCAGGCGGGCGAGCCCGACGTGCGCGCCCGCCGCGTGGCCGTCGTGGCGAGCTGACGACGTGGCGGTTCTTGCCACCTCGATGACACGCCGGTCGTGGGATCGCAACTCCTCGGCCCGGTTCGTCGCGTGGCACCCGGAGTGGTGGGTGTACGCCGTCGCAGCCGTCGCCTGGGTGGTCATGGTGATGAGGTCGCTCGGCTCCGAGAACGGCGGAGGTGCGGCGGACCACGAATCGGGACCTGGCGAGATGGCCGGGATGGCCGGGATGGCGATGCCCGCGAGCGCGGACGGCTTCTCTGCCGTCTGGTCGGCGGCCTCGGGCCACTGGGTCCTGATGGTCGCCGCGATGATGCTGCCCGTCGTAGCGCCGCAGGTTCGAACGGTGGCGCTGCGAAGCGTGTGGTCGCGCCGGCAGCGGTCGGCCGCCGCCTTCGTCGTCGCGTACGCCGTGGTCTGGGTGGTTGCGGGCGCGGCGCTGATCACGGTGCTGGCCGTGCTGGATGTCGAGCCGCCGGGAACCCGCTGGCTCATCGCAACCCTGCTCCTGGCCGCCGTCTGGCAGGTGTCCGCGCCCCGGCGGCGTTTCCTGCGCCGCTGCGGATCGCTGCGCCTCAGGGAAGCCAGCGGGCTCCCGGCCGATCTGAACTGCCTACGGGTCGGGGCTCGCGCGGGCGGTCGCTGCCTGGTCACGTGCGGACCGCTGATGCTCTCGATGGTGGCCAGCCACAGCCTGCTCCTGATGGCCGGGCTGCTCGGCGTCATGCTCAGCGAGCGGAGTCGCGGACCCGACCCCGTGCGTCGTGCCGGCCGTCCGCTGGAAGCGTGGGTCATCGCCGGGTTCGCCGCAGTGGCCTCGATCGCCCTCGTCTCCTCCTGAGGCCCGAACGGGGTATGCGGTGCTCGGTCGGGTTGGGCTACTAGGTCGCGGCTGGTCTAGATGGGTTTGCGTCGCAACCGTCCTGTTTCGTGACGTTTGCCCCATCCGGACCTAGGCTCGCGAAACCGGGGCGTCGATCTGAAGCAGGCCGTGTCCGCGCCCCGGGAACGTCGAGCACGAGGCATGGGGGGCAAATCTTGGAGCGATCATTCGTGCGCCGATTCGCGCTCGCAGCGTGCGCAGCCGCGGTGGCTATGGCCTACCTCGAGGTGGCGTCGCTTCCCCCGACCGGACATCGGCAGACCAGCTACACGTGGGACTCGATCCTCGCCGAGGTCCGCGGGGACATCCGGGCAACGGTTGACGGCCTCCGTCGCGAGCGCGAGGAGCGCAAGGCCATCCTCGAGCAGATGCGCCATGACATGCGCGCGCTCAACGAGACGCTGTCGGTGCAGAGCCCCAACCGCCTGGGTTAGTGCGTGAGACCGACCCGGCCGCGTGCGCCGATGTGAGTGCACTTCTGCCACGCATGTGGTTCCGTCGTCCACAGGCTAGAAAACCGACCTGTTCGCGTTCCGTAATTGGCGGGTAGACATCCCTCATGTCTGTGGGACTTTCGCGAATTCCGCCGGTCGACCTGGTTGGTGAGCTCGACCAGCAGTTGCGTGCTGTCGTACGCCGCGAGGGGGTCGACCCGCAGATCGAGGAACTGCGCGTTCGACGCCTTGCCGAGGAGGTCGTCCGGGCCCACGACGAGCGCAGCCTCACAGGCGTCGTCGCACCCGTGCCCGACCCGGTCGGTGTCGTGGGAGAGCTCGTCGCCAGGGTCTCCGGCTTCGGTCCGCTCCAGCGCTTCCTGGAGGACCCGGAAGTCGAAGAAATCTGGATCAACGAACCAAGCAGGGTCTTCATCGCCCGCAACGGACGGCACGAGCTGACGAATGTCATCTTGTCGCGTGCCGAGGTCTCGGAACTCGTCGAGCGGATGCTGAAGTCCAGCGGCCGGCGCATCGACCTGTCCCAACCGTTCGTCGACGCGATGTTGCCCGCCGGGCATCGGTTGCATGTCGTGCTCGAGGGGATCAGCCGCGAGTTCGCCGCGGTCAACATCCGCAAGTTTGTCCTCAAGGCCGCCCGACTCCACGACCTCGTGCGGCTGGGGTCGATGCCGATCGCGGCAGCCCGCTTCCTGGAGGCGGCCGTCCTCGCCGGGCAGAACATCGTGGTCGCCGGCGGGACGCAGGCGGGGAAGACCACGATGTTGAACTGCCTGGCGGCCGCCATCCCCGGTGGCGACCGGATCATCTCCGCGGAGGAGGTTTTCGAGCTTCGTTTCCCACATCCCGACTGGGTGCCGATGCAGACCCGGCAGGCCGGGCTGGAGGGCACCGGCGAGGTGACGCTGCGCGATCTCGTTCGCGAGATGCTGCGCATGCGACCCACCCGGATCATCGTCGGCGAGGTGCGGGCGGCCGAGTGCCTGGACCTGCTGCTGGCCCTCAACGCGGGCCTGCCGGGCATGGCCACGATCCACGCCAACAGTGCACGGGAGTCTCTGGTGAAGCTGTGCACGCTGCCGTTGTTGGCGGGCGAGAACATCTCCGCGCGGTTCGTCGTGCCGACCGTCGCGAGCTCTGTGGACCTCGTCGTACACCTCGGGCTCGACCATGGTGGCGTACGCCGGGTCAACGAGATCGTCGCGGTTCCCGGGAGGGTGGAGAACGACATCGTCGAGACCGAGC
>JBDSXU010000402.1:0-2742 GCA_039926005.1 Marmoricola sp. | reverse complement strand
CGATCTGTTCACCGGCGCCAGGACGTACGACGAAGTGCAGCCGCGCAGCGAAGGACTCCCCCACGTGCGCGGTGTACTCGATACTGTCGCCCCGAAGCTGCTGCTTGAGGATCGCAGCGATCCGCTCACGCACGGTGGTGTTGTAGCGGTCGCGTGGCAGGTAGACCAGGCAGGAGAGGAAGCGCCCGTAGATGTCGCGGCGCACGAACAACTTCAGCTGTCGCCGCTCGCGGGTGTACATCACCTGCGAGGCGATCGGCACCAGTTCCTCGACGGAGGTCTGGAAGAGCTCGTCGCGCGGATAGGTCTCCAGCACGTCCATCAGGGACTTGCCTGCGTGGCTCGTCGAGTCGAGCCCGACGGTGTCGATCACCGTGGTGGCCTTCTCGCGCAGCACCGGGATCCGCTTCACGGACTCGGTGTAGGCCGCCGAGGAGAACAGTCCGAGAAAACGACGCTCGCCGACGACCTCACCGTTCTCGTCGAACTTCTTCACGCCGACGTAGTCGAGGTAGACGGGGCGGTGCACGGTGGCCTTGGAGTTGGCCTTGGCCAGCACCAGCAGGTGCTTGTCCCGCGCCCGGGAGGCGACCGCCTCCGGCAGCGGACGCGGCGGGGGCGGGTCGGCGCGCAGGATCCCGAACCCGGTACCGGGCACTGCGACCAGGATCTCGCCGTCCGACCTGGCCTCCAGCGCGTACTCGCGGTAGCCGAGGAACGTGAAGTGGTTGTCGCCCAACCAGCGCAACAGCGCGGCGCCCTGCTCGAGCTCCTCGGCCGGGAGCGGCGGCGGGTGCTCCTCGAGATCGGCGACGACGAGGTCGATCTGGGTGTGCATCCGCTGCCAGTCCTCGACTGCGTCACGCACGTCGGTGAGCACCTTGTTCAGTTGCTCGGTGATCTCGCCGATCTGGTCGTCCGAGACGCGGTCGATCTCGAGGTGCATCCACGACTCGCGCGCCACGTCGTGCGGTTCGGTGTCGGCGTACTCGTCGAGCACCTCGAGCAGCTGGCCCGAGAGGTCGCGCCGCACCACGAACTGCGGGTGGATCACCAGGTGGATGTCGTGCTGGGCCTCGGCCAGGGCCATCGACACCGAGTCGACGAGGAAGGGCATGTCATCGGTGATCACCTCGACGACCGTGTGACCACCGGCCGACCAGCCGTTGACGGACACGCTCGGGGTGAACACCCGCACGCCCGCCGTGCCCTGGGGGCGTTCGGCAGCGAGCCGCAGCTGCGCCATCGCAGCGCCGTAGAGGTCGGCGGCATCGCGCTCGAGGAGGTCCTCGGGAGCCACGTGCCGGTAGAACGCCTTGAGCACCACCGGGAGGTCCACTCCGTCGGGTGCCTTGCCCGATCTCGAGTCGGCGTAGTCGCACAAGGTTGTCAGTAGTTCGGACTTGCTTTTTTCCAGGGCCGTCACGTTTCCCGACGTTATGCCCACGCAGGGTTTGGGGACAACTTCCCACGGGGGTCATTCGGTCTCGAATCCGAGAATTGTCCCCGTCGTCATCACAGCGCCGACCGCAGGTTCCAGAGCAGGGGGTAGTACTTCAGCTCCAGCCGGCTGCGGAGGTACGTCGAACCGGTCGACCCACCCGTCCCGGTCCTGGACCCGATCATCCGCTCGACCATCACCACGTGCCGGGCTCGCCAAGCGGCGGCGAGCTCGTCGTGCAGGATCAGGGCCTCCGCCATGGCCCACAGGTCGCCGTGGGTCGGACGGTCGTGGGCCACCACGCGCAGCGACGCGGTGAGTGCCTCGTCGGAGGAGATGTCGAGTCCCCGGGCGGCGAGCAGACTGGTGAACGCGTCCCAAAGCGAGGGCTCTTCGAGGCGTCGGTGCAGGCTCTCGCGCTCCTGGTCGGTGAGGCCCTTGAAACGATGGACGTAGCCCTCGTCCTTCGCACCGGAGAGGAACTCGAGCTCGCGGAACTGCACCGACTGGAATCCACTCGCGGGGGCCAACCGTTGGCGGAACTCGAGGAAGTCCTGCGGGGTCATCGTCTCCAGCACGTCGATCTGCTGCACCAGCACCCGCTCGATCACGTGGACGCGGTTCATCAGGTGCCGCGCCCACCACAGCCGACTGCCGTTCTCGGGTTGGGCACTTTCGGGGTGGCCGGGGATCGAGAGCAGCGAGTCGCGCACCGCGGTCACCTCGTGCAACAACTGCTGGAACCAGAGCTCGTAGACCTGGTGGACCGTGATGAACAGCAGCTCGTCGTGCGCGGGCGGATCCGACTCGAGGTGCTGGGCGTCGAGCAGCTGCGGCAGCCGGAGGTAGCTGCCATAGGTCAGCAGCGCCCCCTCCTCGCCGAATGACACGAAGTTCTCGTCTTCCATGGGCCTCAACCTATGCGCGGGTGTCGCGATGTTTCGGCCCCATGCTGCGCGGCGTACGCGCATGCAGCATGATGCGGGCATGAAACTGCGCCACGAGATCGCCTATGACGCGCCGCTGGCAGACGTCTTCGCGATGCTGTCGGACCCCGCCTTCCGCGAGGACTCGGCCAAGGCGTCGGGGGTGATCTCGGCCGAGGTGAAGGTCAAGGTGCCGCGCATCGGCGCAAAGCTCGAGTCCGTGATGGCCGACCTGGTGACCACGGGCAGGGGCAAGGAACAAGCGGCCGGCGTGGCGTGGCTGGGAGGTCAGCGATGAAGAAGGTTTCCGAGGAGCTCAGGTACGACGGGGCCACGCTCGAGCAGGTGTACGAGATGCTCGCGGACCCGACGTTC
>JBDSXU010000401.1:0-5700 GCA_039926005.1 Marmoricola sp. | reverse complement strand
TGCCTGCGTTCTCGAGCACGTAGCGCGCGAAGGGCACCGTGAGGTCGAAGTGAAGACCCAACCCGGCGTCGCCCTCGGTGTCGTGGATCCGTCGGAGGACGTAGACCTCCTTGGAGGTCTCGCCCGTGCGCAGCAGCTGGTCGAGCGGCTCGACGGCACGCGTCTCGACGTTCGCGAAGCCGTGCAGCTCGAAGGTCGCGGCGAGGCGCGCGAGCACCTGCTGCTCGACGTAGCGCTGGGCGGGCAGCAGCTCGGGAAACCCGCTGAGCGGGGTGGGGCGGCTCACGTCACAGTCCTCGGGTGACCGGGCTGGGATGCGCGTTCGGGTCGTCGATCAGGTCGAGCAGGAACAGGTTGGTCGCGCGCTCGCGACCGACGCTGGTCTGCTCGCCGTGGCCGGGCAGCACGACGATGTCGTCAGGCAGGGTCAGGACCTTTTCTCTCAGGCTGCGCAGCATCGTCGGGTGGTCCCCACCGGGCAGGTCGGTGCGGCCGATCGAGCCCGCGAAGAGGAGGTCTCCGGAGAACATCAACTCGGACACGTCTGCCTGGCCCGCCTCCTCGCCGTACGGCGTGCGGAAGGTGACCGAGCCCTCCGTGTGTCCGGGGGTGTGGTCGACCACGAAGCTGAGCCCGGCAAGCTCGAGGGTCTGCAGATCTGTGAGCTCCTCGACCCGGTCGGGTTCGACGAACTCGTACTTCCCACCGAGCATCATCGCCGTGGTCTCCGCAGACATGCCGGCCATCGGGTTCGCCAGCAGGTGCCGATCACGGGGATGGATCCACGCGGTGGCGTCGTACGTGCCGGCAACAGGGGCCACGCACCACATGTGGTCGACGTGACCGTGGGTGACCAGGACTGCCACGGGCTTCAGCCTGTGCTCGCGGACGACCTGCTCGACACCTTCTGCTGCGTCCTTGCCGGGATCGATCACCACGCACTCGGTGCCTGGCCCGGTCGCCGCGACGTAACAGTTGGTGCCCCACGGTCCGGCCGGGAAGCCTGCGATGAGCACCTTGACGTCTCCTGCTTCGGGGGTCTGGGTCTGGATTGGGCTGTGAGCCAGCCTACTGGCCCGTGTCGGTCACCCCGGCATGCGTACGATGAGGCCACGCTGAACCGCACCACCAGCCAACTCAGAAGCAGGGGTAGCAACGTGACCGCGCAGGGCAACTCCCCCGTCGAGAGTCGACGAGACGATCCCGGGACCGCCGGCCCCGCAGCCAGCAAGTGGGGCAGGGTGGAGAGCGACGGGACCGTCTATGTGAGGACCCTGAGCGGCGAACGCGCCGTCGGGCAGTACCCCGAGGGCACGCCCGAGGAGGCGCTTGCGTTCTTCACCCGCCGCTTCGAGGCCTTCGAGTTCGAGGTCCAGCTCCTCGAGCAGCGCGTTCGGGCCGGTGCCCTCACCCCTGACGAGGCGACCGAGTCGATCAAGAAGGTCGCCGCACAGCTCGTCGAGCCGAACGCGGTGGGCGACGTCGTGGGGCTCAGTGCCCGCCTGGACGCCCTCGGACCGCTCATCGGGCTGCAGCGCAGCAAGCGGCGTGAGGAGCGGGCACGCAAGCTCGAGGAGTCGCGCACCCGCAAGGTGGAGATCGTGGGCGAGGCCGAGAAGATCTCCCAGGGCAAGGACTGGCGCAACGGAGTCAACCGGCTGCGTGACCTGCTCGAGGAGTGGAAGGCACTCCCCCGGCTCGACAAGAAGAGCGACGACGAGCTCTGGCACCGCTTCTCCGGCGCCCGCACCGGCTACACCCGCCGCCGCAAGGCTCACTTCGCCGAGCTCAGCGAGGTGCGCGAGGGTGCCCGGGTGATCAAGGAACGGCTGCTGAAGGAAGCGGAGTCGATCAGCGACTCCACCGACTGGGGACCGACCTCGACGCGCTACCGGGAACTGATGCAGGACTGGAAGTCCGCGGGAGCCGCGCCCCGCGAGGTCGAGGAGAAACTGTGGCAGCGTTTCCGCGCGGCCCAGGACACGTTCTTCGGGGCGCGCGAGGCGGCCAACGCCGAGCAGGACAAGGAGTTCGCGGCCAACGCCGAGACCAAGAGGGAGCTGCTCGTCGAGGCCGAGGCCCTCGTACCGGTCACCGACCTGGAGGCTGCCAAGCGCACCTTCCGCGAGATCAGCGAGCGGTGGGACGCGGCGGGCAAGGTCCCACGTGATGACATCAAGTCCCTCGAGGCTCGCATCCGCAAGGTCGAACAGGCGATCCGCTCGGTCGAGGACGACACGTGGAAGCGAAGCGACCCCGAGAAGTCCGCGCGGGCCGACGACATGCTCGGCCAGCTCGAGCGCGCCATCGCCGGGATCGAGGCGGACCTGGAGAAGGCCCGAGCCAGCGGGAACGAGCGGAAGGTCAAGGACCTCCAGGAGAACCTGGCCTCGCGCCAGTCGTTCCTGGAGATGGCCCGCAAGGCTGCTTCCGACTTCTCCTAATTCGCCGACCGGGCAGTTCTGTTTGCTCGTACGACGCTGACCGGGCAGTTTCGTCACGCTGTGGGATGCCGACCGGGCAGTTTTGCCTACCCATCAGCCCGGGAACACCAGAACTGCCCGCTCAGTCCGCGAGAGGCGAAGAAACCGCCCGGTCGGCGCAACTAGAGGAAACCCGGAAGGCGAGTAGCTGCCCAGGATCACCGGTGGGATCAGCGACGAAGACCACGGCGGGACAGAACTGCCCGGTCGCCGTCGTACGGCGGGACAGAACTGCCCGGTCGGCGAGCTACTGCGTGACGCGGTAGGCGTCGAAGACCCCGTCGACCTGTCGTACTGCCTTGAGGATGGCGCCGAGGTGCTTCGGGTCGCCCATCTCGAAGGCGAACCTGGTCTTCGCGACACGGTCGCGGTTGGTGGTCAGGCTGGCCGAGAGGATGTTCACGTGCTGGTCGGAGAGCACCATCGTGATGTCGGAGAGCAACCGTGCCCGGTCGAGCGCCTCGACCATGATCTGCACGAGGAAGGTCGACTGCGAGCTCGGTGCCCACTGCACCTCGGCGAGGCGCTCGGGCTGGCTCATCAGCTGGGTAGCGTTGGTGCAGTCGCGGCGGTGCACCGAGATGCCGTCCCCTCGGGTCACGAAGCCCAGGATCTCGTCGCCCGGCACGGGGGTGCAGCAGCGAGCGAGCTTGACCAGCACGTCGGTCGCTCCCAGCACCTCGATGCCCGAGTCGTGGGCCACCTGGCCCCGGCGCCGCGGACGAGTGATCGTCACGGCCTCCGCCAGGTCCTCGGCTGCACCGTCGTTGCCGCCCGAGACCTCCATGACCTTGCGTACGACGGTCTGCGCGCCCAGGTTGCCCTCGCCGACAGCAGCATAGAGAGCGGTGACGTCGGGGACCTTGAGCTCGTTGGCCACCTGGGTGAGGGACTCGTGTGTCATCACGCGCTTGAGCGGGAGGCCCTCCTTGCGCAGCAGCTTGCCGATCTGCTCCTTGCCGTGCTCGATGGCCTCCTCACGGCGTTCCTTGGTGAACCAGTGACGGATCTTGCTCCGCGCGCGCTGCGACTTCACGAACGTCAGCCAGTCGCGAGTCGGCCCGGCGCTCGGTGACTTGGAGGTGAAAACCTCGACGACGTCGCCGTGCTCGAGTTCCGACTCCAGCGGCACGAGCCGGCCGTTGACCCGCGCTCCGATCGTGTGGTGCCCGACCTCGGTGTGGATGGAGTACGCGAAATCCACGGGGGTCGAGCCGATCGGCAAGCCGATCACGTCGCCGCGTGGGGTGAACACGAAGACCTCGGCGCTGTTGATCTCGAAGCGCAAAGAGTCGAGGAACTCGCCCGGGTCGTCGACCTCGTTCTGCCAGTCGAGCAGCTGGCGCAGCCATTGCATGTCGGAGTCGGTGGCGGACTTGTCAGTGTCGACGGAGTTGCCCGAGTCCTCCTTGTACTTCCAGTGGGCTGCCACGCCGTACTCCGCGCGCCGGTGCATCCCGACGGTGCGGATCTGCATCTCCACGGGCTTGCCGGACGGGCCGATCACCGTCGTGTGCAAGGACTGGTACATGTTGAACTTCGGCATCGCGACGTAGTCCTTGAACCGGCCCGGAAGCGGGTTCCAGCGGTTGTGGAGCACGCCGAGTACGCCGTAGCAGTCCTGGTCGTTGTCGACCAGGATGCGGATGCCGACGAGGTCGTAGATGTCGGAGAACTCGCGTCCGCCGTGGATCATCTTCTGGTAGATCGAGTAGTAGTGCTTGGGCCGCCCGGTCACTCGCGCGCTTATCCTGCCGGTGCGCAGGTCGCCCTCCACCTGGCTGATCACCTGCGCCAGGAACTGGTCGCGGGACGGCGCCCGCTCGGCGACGAGCCGCACGATCTCGTCGTAGATCTTGGGGTGCAAGGTCGCGAAGGCGAGGTCCTCCAGCTCCCACTTGAGCGTGTTCATGCCCAGTCGGTGCGCGAGCGGGGCGTAGATCTCCAGGGTCTCGCGGGACTTGCGCTCCTGGGTCTCCTGCTTGACGTAACGCAGCGTTCGCATGTTGTGCAGCCGGTCGGCGAGCTTGATGACGAGAACGCGAATGTCCTTGCTCATCGCGACGATCATCTTGCGGATGGTCTCGGCCTGCGCCGAGTCGCCGTACTTGACCTTTTCGAGCTTGGTGACGCCGTCGACCAGGAGGGCCACCTCGTCGCCGAAGTCGCTGCGCAGCTCGTCGAGGGTGTACGCCGTGTCCTCGACCGTGTCGTGCAGCAGGGCGGCCACCAACGTCGGCTCGGTCATGCCGATGTCGGCCAGGATGGTGGTCACTGCGAGCGGATGGGTGATGTAGAGGTCGCCGCTCTTGCGCATCTGACCGCGGTGATGCTTCTCGGCGATGTCGTAGGCGCGCTCGATCAGGGCCAGGTCAGCCTTGGGGTGGGCCGCGCGCACGGTGCGGAACAGCGGCTCCAGGACGGGGTTGCCGACCTGCTTGCTGGTGCCGATGCGGGCCAGCCGTGCACGCACGCCCCGCCCGGTCAGCGTGGGCGGTTTCTCGGGCACAGGAGCAGGCACAGGGGCAGCGTCAGCCGGGGGGTCGGCGACCACGCGGTCCTCAGCCATGGCCCCTCCCTCAGGACGCTCGAGACAACATGTCCAGTCTAGGCACAGGACGGACGTCCGTTGACGGTTAAACCGTGTGCAGCACCGTCAGGGGGAGGTCGCCGACGGCTTCGCGCCCGCGAAGAAAGCTCAGCTCCATCATCATCGCGAGTCCGTGCACGACGGCGCCCGACCCCTCGATCAGCTGGGCGGTCGCGCGAGCCGTGCCACCGGTGGCGAGCACGTCGTCGATGACCAGGACCCGCTCCCCCGCGGCCAGCGCGTCGGTGTGCATCTCGAGGATCTCCTCGCCGTACTCCAGTTCGTAGGCCACCGACCTGGTGGTCCAGGGCAGCTTGCCGGGCTTGCGGACGGGGATGAACCCGACGCCGAGCGCCAGCGCCACCGGCGCCGCGAGGATGAACCCTCGGGCCTCCATACCCACGACCTTGTCCACCACGACTGCACCCGACGCGTCACGACCGGCCGCGGCCAGCGCGGCCACCACGGCGGTGAATGCCCCATGGTCGTCGAGCAGCGGAGTGATGTCCTTGAAGGTCACGCCAGGCTTGGGAAAGTCCTCGACGTCGCGGATCAGCGACTCGATCAGCGCGCTCAGTCGCTCGTGGTCGTCCCTCACCTGCGGGGCCGTCACTTGGAGCGCTTGGA
>JBDSXU010000400.1:0-8961 GCA_039926005.1 Marmoricola sp. | reverse complement strand
AGATCGACGAGCTCGAGAGGGCCTTGGACCAGGGTCCCTGCCTCGACGCCATCGACGAGTCCGAGCCCGACCAGCACATGTGTCCCGACCTGTCCACGGGGAGCAAATGGCCCGAGCTTGGCGCGATGATCCTGGAGAGGACCCCTGTCCGGGGAATGGCGGGATTCAGGATCCGCCAGGACGGGCAGAAGGTCGGTGCCCTGAACGTCTTCAGCGACACCGCCGGCGCCCTGACCGACAGCTCGCTCGATCAGGCGATCATGCTCACGGCGTTCGCATCGGTGGCCCTCGCGGCTCTGGATCGCGGTGAGGAGGCCAGCACCTTGCGGCGCGGGCTGGAGAGCAACCGCGAGATCGGCAAGGCCATCGGCTTGATGATGGCGATGCACGACATCGACGACGACCGAGCGTTCCAGATGCTCTCCCAGGTGTCGCAGGAGATGAACATCAAGCTCGCCCAGGTCGCGTCGCGGGTCATCGACCACCACCGCAAGCGCGGCGCCTGAGCTCAGACGGCGTTTCCCGGCCACCTCCCAGCCGAGGAGACAGTGGCTGCTTTCCACCAGCTGGACACGCTGTGTGATTTCCCCAGGCTGGTGGGTACACAGAGTTCCGGACGTCGAGAACACGGCTCCGCGACTGTGCGGCGTACGCCTCGGTGGCTCTCGGACACGCTCCGCGAAGCTCCAGTGCGTCCGCCGCACGACCGGTTGACATCGAATCGATCGAGGAGGGCACCTCATGGCTACTGAAGACAAGGCCAGCAACAAGGCCACAGACATCAAGGGCAAGGTCAAGGAGACCGCCGGCAAGGCGACCGACAACGAGTCGCTGGAGGCCGAGGGCAAGGGCGACCAGGCCAAGTCCTCGCTCAAGCAGGCCGGCGAGAACATCAAGGACGCTTTGAAGAAGTAGCCCCCGAAGACCTGTGTCGCGCCGGCGGCTTCGCTCCGCCGGCGGCTGACCGGCGCGGCACAGACCAACACACACTGGATTTGTCTGCCTCGGCTGGACATGGTCGGATCGACGGCGTGCGTCCCACCTCACCGCGAAGGTCCATCACTTCCCTGGCCGCCGGAGGTGCGCTGCTGCTCGCGATGGGGGCCTGCAGCGTCCCGGGCTCAGGCCCGGAGCCCGACGACGTGCTGAAGCGTCTGGCGGACGCGATGCCCTCCGGCAACGTCACGGGCGTCGACTTCCTCGGCGGCACCGCCCAGGCCGAAAAGGCGTTCGTCGCGGTGACCGAGGGCGTGGCCGGACAGCTCGACGACGCCAGGGTCTCCGTCGGCAAGGTCACCACCGACGGCGACTCCGCGACCGGCACGCTCGACTGGAGCTGGAAGGTCGGCTCGAATACCTGGTCCTACGGCACCGAGGTCAAGCTCACCCAGGGCGAGACCGGAGATGGCCAGGGCTGGCTGGTCCGGTGGAGCCCGTCGATCGTGGAGCCCTCTCTCGCATCCGGCGAGAAGCTCGCCCAGAGCACCATCAAGGCCGAGCGGGGTGCGATCCTCGGTGCCGGGGACAACCCGATCGTCGTCCTGCGGCCCGTGGTGCGGGTCGGGATCGACAAGGCCCAGCTGAAGGCGGACCAAGCGCACCAGGCCGTCCAGGCGGCTCGGTCGGCCACCTCGCTCGCGCGGCTGGTCGACATCGATGCTCGTGGCTTCGCCAAGCAGGTCGCGACCAGCGGTCCGAAGGCCTTCGTCCAGGGCATCGTCTACCGACGCGACGACGTGCCCACCGGCGTACTCGAGGCACTGAGCGCCATCCCTGGGGGCGGCGCCGTCCCGGACGAGCTGCCGCTGGCTCCCACCAAGGACTTCGCGTCCGCGATCCTGGGCACGGTGGGTCCCGCGACCTCCGAGCTCGTCAAGGAGAGCAAGGGTCGGATCAGGGCAGGCGACGACGTCGGGCTCTCCGGCCTGCAGAAGAGGTACGACGAACAGCTGGCCGGAACCCGCGGCACCACCATCGCGGCCGTCGAGGACTCGGGCGAGCGGCGGTCGCTGTTCACCTCCGACGCCGTGGCCGGGAAGCCGCTGAGCACGACGATCGACGTCGCGAGCCAGAAACGTGCCCAGGGGGCACTCGCCCACGTCGGCCCGGCCAGTGCTCTCGTGGCGATCCGGCCCTCGACCGGTGACCTCGTCGCCGTGGCCAGCGGTCCTGGGTCGAAGGGCTACGACACCGCCACAATCGGCCAGTACGCCCCCGGCTCGACCTTCAAGATCGTGAGCGCGCTCGCGCTGTTGCGCTCCGGGGTGTCGGGGACCTCGAAGGTGGACTGCCCGCGGACGAGGGTCGTGGACGGCAAGACCTTCAAGAACTACGACGACTACCCGTCGTCCGGACTGGGCCGGATCCGTCTCGAGGACGCGTTCGCCAACTCCTGCAACACCGCCTTCATCGGCGAGCGCGGCAAGCTCGAGGCCGACACTCTCGAGCAGGCGGCGGCCTCGCTCGGGCTGGGCGTCGACCACGACACCGGCTTTGCGTCGTTCTTCGGGAAGGTCACGCCACCGGCCAGCCAGACCCAGGCGGCCGCCGACATGATCGGCCAGGGCACGGTGCTCGCCTCGCCGATGGCGATGGCCACCGTCGTGGCGTCAGTGGTCAAGGGGTCGACCGTCCTACCGCGTCTGCTGCCCCACCAGCAGGTCCAGGAGAAACCACCTGCCCGGCCCCTCACCGAGGGCGAGGCGAAGCAGCTGCGCTCCCTGATGAGGCAGGTGGTCGAGCGCGGGAGCGGCGCCCTGCTCAAGGGCCTTCCCGGCGGTCCAGTCATCGCGAAGACCGGCACGGCCGAGTTCGGCGACAAGCTCCCGTTGCCGACCCACGCCTGGATGGTCGCGGGTCGCGGTGACCTCGCGGTGGCGGTCTTCGTCGAGCGCGGGGACTCCGGATCGGGCACCGCCGGCCCGGTCCTGCGCCGCTTTCTGAAGACCGCGCGCGTGCCGTAGGGTGACGCTGACAGATTCACTGTCAACGTCTTCGACGCAACGCCCGGAGTCCGGTGAAGCATTCTACTGAGATCCGCCGCGCGGGCTCGAACGGCGAGGTGCTGGCGGTCGCTGGGCTCTTCGTGACCAACGGTCTGGCTGTCGGTGTCTTCGGCGGCTCGCTGCCCGGCCTGCGCGCACGGCTGGCCCTGGAGCCCGGGCACATCGTCGGCGTGCTCGTGGCGGCGGCGATCTGCGCGGTCGCCACCATGAACCTGAGTGGTCCCCTGGCGGACCGGATCGGTGCCCGGGCGCCGTCCCTCGTCGGCGGTGCGGGGATGGCTGCGGGCGCCGTGGTGATGGGCGCCGCTCCGAGCTTTGCCCTACTCGTGGCCGGAGCGGCGGTCTTCGGACTGGGGAACGGGGCGATGGACGTCTCGATGAACACCCTCGGGGTGAGCGTGGAGCGGGCACGGGGACGTCCGGTCATGAGCCGGCTGCACGCGTTCTTCTCGATCGGCAACCTGACTGGTGCCCTGGTCGTCATCGTGCTGGGCCGACTGGTTGCTGCCGAAGCGGGCCCGCGCTGGTCCCTGTGGGGCGGTGCGCTGATGGTCACCGGGCTCCTGGCCGTGCTCGTCCGGGCGACTCCGCAGTCACCCCCTCGGACCGGCAGTGGCGAGGACGGTGGCCGAGGAAAACTGCCCCGGGTCGCCTGGCTGCTGGCGGCGATGGCGGTGTGCTTCGGGCTCACCGAGGGCACGGCCATCGACTGGTCGTCGCTGCACGTCACGGACGTCGCTTCGGTGAGCCCGAGCTCTGGCGCCTGGGGACTGGCCTGCGTAGCCGGCTTCATGGTGGTGATCCGCCTTCTCGGCGACATGGTCGTCGAGAGGTTGGGTCGCGCGAGGGTCGTGCGCGGGGGTGCGGCCTGCGCGCTGCTCGGCTACCTGCTCACCGCGTTCACCAGCGGGCTGCCGCTGATACTGACTGGGTGGAGCCTGGTGGGTCTGGGGGTCGGCCTGGTCGCGCCCCAGATCTACGGGCTGGCCGGGCACATCGGCGGAGGTCGCGGCCTGGCTCTCGTGGTCAGCTTCGGGTACGCCGCCTTCCTGGTCGGCCCGGCCCTCATCGGTTTCGTGGCCTCCCACTCGAGCCTCCAGCGCGCGATGCTGGTCCCGGTCGTGACCGCGGTGGGGCTCATCGCCATGTCGGCGCGACTGCCTGCCGATCCTTCCGAAACCAAGCGGTAGCCGCCCCGTTCTAGTAGCCCGCCGCGCCTGACTCGCGGGCCCGGCGACGCCCAGGCACGCACCTCGCCGCGTTGGCGAAGCTCGACAGACAACCCGGTATGCCGCGCTCCGCCGCCTCGCGATGGACGCACCGCGACGCCGTCAGACCCCGAGCCTCAGCCGCGACGGACTACTACGCTTTGCCAATGCCGAGCCTCCAGCACACCGTGGTGACGTGGATCCTGCCGATCCTGCGGCGCAACATGTCGCCCGACGACGTCCCGGCCATGCGAGCGGCGCTGACGGAGGCCAACCGGCTGGCCGCGGAGGGTCCGCCTGGCGACGTACGCAAGTCGCACGAGGAGTCGATCAGCAACACTCACGGGTTCCCGGTGTTCGCGCTGTGGCCGGCCGGGACCGACCCTCCTCGGCGTTCGGTGATCCATCTGCACGGGGGCGGCTACGTACATCCGGCCGACGACCGGCACTGGAGATTCCTCACCCAACTCGCCGACCGGCTCGGGGCCTGTGCGGTGCTGCCCACCTACCCACTCGCTCCGGAGTTCACGGTCGAGGACTCCTTCGATGCGATGATCGCGCTCTTCGATGACGTGGCCGCCGACTCGCCGGACGGCGTCGTACTCGTGGGCGACTCTGCGGGCGGTGGTTATGCCCTCGCCCTGGCCGAGGCGCTGCGCGACCGGGGTGGTGCCCAGCCTGAGCGCCTGGTGCTGATCGCTCCGTGGGTGGACCTCACCGGCACCACCCCGGGGACCCTCGAGGCGGCGGCGCGCGACCCCTGGCTGTCCCTCCCGCACCTGTCGATCTACGCGTCCTTCTGGGCGGGCACCGAGGACCCCGAGCGGCTCGCCGACCCCCGGGTGAGTCCCGGCCTCGGCGACCTGGTCGGTCTTCCGCCCGCGTTGATGCTCTGCGGCACCCGCGACCTGCTGCAACCGGGGTGCGAGGCTCTTTTCGACCGGGCGGATGAGGCCGACTGGCCGCTGGAGTATGCCGTGGCGCCCGGGCTCCTGCATGCCTACCCGCTGCTGCCGGTCCCGGAGGCGCGGGAGGCGCTGGACCACATCGTGCATTTCTGCACACACGTCTGAGTCCCTCCGCAAGCACAGCGGCGGGTTGCGGGGCGTCGTTCCGGCGGTGGTCCATACCACGGATTGTCCGTGTCTGTACCGAATGCGCCGCCGGGTGATACTCACAGCAATGGACGCCACCGACGTGGCCGTAATCGGCGCCGGAGTCGCCGGGCTCACCTGCGCGCGCGCATTGGAGGAGTCCGGGTTGGCTGTGCGCGTCCTCGAGCGCTCGGCGCGCGTGGGTGGCCGGGTCGGCACCGACGTCATCGACGGCTTCCGGTGTGACCGTGGTTTCCAGTGGCTCAACGCTGGCGACCCCGACATCCGCGACTCGGTGGACGTCTCGGCGCTCAACCCCAGGCCCATCGAGCGCGGCATGGTGTTGGCACACCCCGATGGCTACCGGATCCTGCAGGGGTCCCAGACGGCTCTGATCGCCGCCATCCGCTCGGGGATCGGTCAGCCCCAGGACATCGCGCGGTTGCTGCGCTGGACCGACCCGATCCGCAAGAGCCGCGAACGACTGCTCGCCGGCGCCGACATGACCCTGCAGGAGTCGCTGGACAAGCACGGGATCTCCGGGCGCATCCGCGAAGAGGTGTTGCGGCCGTTCTTCCGGCTGGTCTTCGCCGACGAGGACCTGCGTACCTCCTACCAGTTCGCCATGTTGAGCATGCAGGCCCTGCTGCAGGGCGTGCCTTCGCTGCCGTCGCTCGGCATGCAGGCCTTGCCCAACCAGCTCTCGATCGGTCTCGAGCGGCCCGTCGAGCACGGCGTGGACGTGATGGGGATCGCGCGCAGCGGGGGCGATGGGGTGCGGATCTTCACCGATGGAGGGGAGATCCAGGCCCGGGCGGGCGTGGTCGCCACCGATCCGGTGAACGCCTCGACGCTACTGGGCCTGGGCACCCCGACCATGCGGGGACTGGCCACGTGGTGGTTCTCCACCGACGTCCCGCCCACGACGATCAAGATGCCCTTCGTGAACTCTGTGGGGCCGTCTTCCGGCCCGCTCTCGCACGCCGTGGTCGTGTCCAACATCGCACCGCGCTATGCACCCAGCGGTCGGCACCTGGTGGCGGCCTGCTCGGTCGCCGTGCCCGGGTCGGTCGCCGGAATCGAGACCGAGTCCGAGGTGCGGATCCAGCTCAGCGAGATCTTCCACACCGACGCCTCGTCCTGGGGCCTGCTCACCCGCCACGTGAAGTCGGCGGCCTGGCCGGTGTCGCGCCCGCCGCTGATCATGGGCCGGGAGGTCGATCTCGGTGACGGCCTCTTCGTCGCCGGCGACCATCGCGAGGTCGCTGGGATCGCCGGGGCGATGCGTGCGGGTCGCCGAGCGGCCGTGGCCGTGCTCGAGGAGCTGGGTCAGCCCGCCAACCCCTAGATCTCCACCAGCCCCAAGGCGCGTAGTGCCGCCGGACGGGCCAGCTCGGCGTCCGCGGGGACGAGTCCGATCCGGGTACGCCGGTCGAGCAGATCGTCGACAGTCGTCGCGCCCTCGTGGGTGATCCCGAAGACGAGCTCGGCAAGCGTGGCGGGGAGGCTCGCAACGATCGGGGCCAGCAGTTCGTCCTCGGGCAGACCGGTCACGGCGACCGCATCGGCGAGCACGCCCGCAGCCTCGGTGCCGAAGCGGCGCACCAGGCGTTCGGGGGCCCGCAGGGCGGCCAGCTCGCCCCGTGGTGCGGCACCGACCAACGGCAGCGACCTGGTCACACACGGCCCGGCGTCGAGGCGCGCGGTGGCGACGGCCTTGTCGACGGCATCCTCGGCCATCTGGCGGTAGGTGGTCAGCTTGCCGCCCACGACCGTGACCACCCCGCTGCTCGAGACGAGCACCGCGTGCTTGCGGGAGAGGTCGGCGGTTGTGGTTCCCGTGTCGAGCAGGGGCCGGAGGCCGGCGTACGCCCCGACGACCTGGTCCCGGCGTACCGCCACCTGCAGGACGCTGTTGATGACCCGCAGCAGGAACTCGATGTCCTCCTCCGGCGGCTCGGGCACGTCGGGGACCTTGCCGTCCACCTCCTCGTCGGTCAGGCCGACGTAGAAGGTCTGGTCGGGCTGGGGGAGCGCGAAGACGAAGCGGTTGCTGGCTCCGGGCACCGGTGCCATCACCGCGCAGCGGACTCCGGGCAGCGTCTCCTTGCGCAGCACGATGTGGGTGCCGCGGCTGGGACGCAGCTGGATCTCCGGGACGAGTTGACCTGCCCAGACACCGGTGGCGTTGATGACCGTGCGGGCGCGGATGGTGCGTGACTCGCCCGTGCGGGCGTCGGTGAGCATCGCGGAGTCCCCGACCGGCTCGCTGACCCTGACCCGGGTGTGCACGTGGGCGCCGTTGCCGGCCGCCGTGCGGGCGACTGCGAGCACGAGGCGTACGTCGTCCTCGAGCTGGCCGTCCCACGACAGCAGCGCGCCACGGAGCCCTTCGCGGCGTACGACGGGGGCCAGCGTCAGCGTCTCGGTCACGCCGATCCGGCGTGGCCGGGGAAGCGTTTCGCGGGGGGTGCGCGCGGCCACCCGCAGCACGTCGCCGGCGCGGATGGCGCTGCGCGCGAGCCCTGCCTGGGCGCGGCTGACATCGCGGGTGAGCGGCATCAGCATCGGCAGGGCGTGGACCAGGTGGGGAGCGGTGGTCTGCATCAGGATGCCACGCTCGACCGCGCTCTCGTGGGCCACGTCGAGCTGACCCTTCACGAGGTAGCGCAGGCCGCCGTGCACCAGCTTCGAGCTCCACCGGCTCGTTCCGAAGGCGACGTCCTCGGCGTCGAGGGCCACCACGTCGAGGCCGCGGCTGGCGGCGTCCAGTGCCACCCCGGCGCCGGTGATGCCCAGGCCGATCACCAGGACGTCGGTGGACTCGGGGATGCCGGCGAGGCCGACATGGATCTTGCCGGAGGGCTTCTCCCGGCTGAGGTCCGGGGCGGGCGCAGGGCCGGGGTCTGGACTCATGGCTGCAGGAACCGTTCGACGAGGTGGGCGAGCTCGGCGTCGAGCTCGGTGACGTCGGCGTCTCGCGACGGCGAGGGCCCCTCGGTCATCGTGTGCGCCGAGAGTGCGAAGCCGTGGCAGGCCAGCAGGAGTGACCGCGCGAGGAGCTCGGCGTCCCCGGAGCGGATCGCCCCAGTGACCTGACCGTCGCGGATCAATGCGGCGATGGCGGTGGCGAGGAGGTCCTGGCTGCGCCCACGCCGGTCGAGCAGGTAGGGCAGCAGCAGCTCGGGATCGACGTCGATGATGCGACGCAGCAGCTCGTTTGCGCGCAGACCGCGGACGGTGGCGATGACGCCCTCGGTGACGCGGTGGAGCGGGCCGGTCGTGGTCGGGCCGGTCGTGGTCGGGCCGGTGGAGTCGGCAGCCTCACCGACGACGCGTCCCCACTCGCGCGTCATCAGGTCGGCGAGAAGCGTCTGCGTGTCGGGCCAGCGGCGGTAGAGCGTCATCCGGCTCACCCCCGCTCGTCGGGCGATGTCGGTGAGCGTCGTGCGGCTCCAGCCCACTGCCAGGATCGCGCTCCGGGCAGCGTCGAGGTAGCCGTCGTCGGCGGTGGTCGGGATCACGGCGTCCTCGGCGCTCGCCGCCAGGGATTTGTGACGTATTGACGTCATGTGTAACACTGTAACACGTGACGTCATCACAGACCCCCGAGATGCACTGGTCGCGCTGGGGCGACCCGGCCCAGGCCGGCCC
>JBDSXU010000399.1:0-3067 GCA_039926005.1 Marmoricola sp. | reverse complement strand
AGGGAGGCATCGTCACAAGACCGCGTAGCAGTTCGCCCGCGTCCGATTCCCCCACTGTTCTCCCCGCGTTTCCCTGGGCGATCTCTCTGGGCGATCCCGGGTCTGGTGCTCGCGGCCTTCGTCCACGCGTCGGCCTACACCGCCCTCGATGTGATCAACGGAGTCGGTGCCGGCCTCCTCACCTCGCCACTCGACGCGGCCGCTCCCGCCCCGGCGAGGTGCGCTCCCTGTTCCTGTTATAGACACTTCTGCGTTGGTATGTCGCTTTTGATGTTTGTCAGATATGTTGTTGGTCTAGTCCGCATCTAGGTTCAGGAAGAGACGCCATGCTGTCAGTTGTGCCGGCATCCGTGATGTTGATCGGGGTCTTCGGGATGTTCGTCATCACCTTGGCCGTGATCCGCATGACCATCCTCGAGCGCCAGGTCGCGCGCCCTGCGTTCCGCGAGCCCAGCACGCGCGAGTTCGCCGGATCGGGCGTCTGACCCAGGGCTGCCCCAGATCCCTAGATCCATCGTCTGAACCACATGCGCTGCGCCCATTCGCTGTTGGTCACGAGCTGATCTGTCCAGATCGGCCAGAACCACACGAACGCGAGCATGACCAGCACCAGCACCATCCCCGCCGCGGCTGCACCGACAGTGCGCCTCGCCGCTGAACCGGATCGCCCGAGCATGTCCCCGAGCAACAAGGTGGCGCCGAGCACCAGGAACGGCAGGATCACGACCGCGTAGTAGCTGAAGATGGGCCGGTCGTCGTACCGCAGCCACGGCAACCAGGTGACGGCGATGCCCACGACCACCAGCCCGTAGCGCCAGTCTCGACGCGTGACCCACACGAGCACCGCCCAGATGGCCGCGATCGTGCCGAACCACCAGACCACCGGGTTGCCCAGCAGCAGGACCTGCCGCAGGCAGTACGAGCCCGCCACCGCGCCGCAGCCCTGCTGGCCGGGCTGGATGTGCAGCTGCACGTCCACATCCACCGGGCGGTTCAGCACCAGCCAACCCCAGGGGTTTGACTGGTAGAAGTGCGTGCTGTTGTTGAGGAAACCGGTGTGGAACGCATAGACGTCGTGGTGGTAGTGCCACAGTGAGCGCAAGGACTGCCACAGCTCGGGGAAGAGCCCGCGCGCGTCGTGCTTGAGGTAGTTGCCCCAGTAGGGCCCGTACTGGGTGTTGGAGAAGGCTCGCTCGTAGACGTCGGCGTGCAGCAGCCAGCCGGTCCAGCTCGCGATGTAGACCAGGAGCGGAACGAGTACGACGTAGCCGAGCGCCGGCACAGCGTCGATGATCGCGGACTTCCACAGGGACCGGCGTACGCCGAAGGAACGCCGCGCACCCGCGTCCCAAACCCACATCAGCAGCCCGAACGCGGCGAGCGGGAAGACGGCCGACCACTTGGTGCCGATGGCCAAGCCCCAGCAGATGCCGGTGGCCAAGCGCCACGGGCGCCACAGCAGCAGCGGTCCCCACGCACCGGGGGCCAGGCGTGACCCGGGGGGCACGACCCGTGCCATCCGGGTGCGCACCCAGTCGCGGTCGGCGACCATGCAGCTGACGGCACACAGCACGAAGAACGCGACGAACAGGTCGAGCAGCGCCATCCGCGACAGGACGAGCTGCAGGCCGTCGAAGCACATCAGCAGCCCGGCGACCAGGCCGAGCATCGTCGATCGGGTGACCCGGCGCGCCAGCCGGATCATGACCATGACCATCAGTGCGCCGACCACCGCCGAGGAGACCCGCCAGCCGAACGGGGTCATCGCGAAGATGCTCTCGCCGAGGCCGATGATCCACTTGCCGACCTCGGGGTGCACCACCATGTTGGGGGTGTTCGTCCACAGGCCCATGGTGTGTCCGGCGAGGATCTCCTGATTGGCCTTGTCGACGTAGTTCAGCGCGTAGCCGTGATGGATCAGCGACCAGGCGTCCTTGGCGTAGTAGGTCTCGTCGAACTCGAAGGCGCGCGGCTTCCCGAGGTCCCACAGCCGCAGGAACGCGGCGAGCAGGGTGACGGCGATGGTGGCGACCCAGGCGAGCACGGGGTCCTCGTCGGTGGCGCGCAGGCGGGCGCGCGCCGCGGCGCTCGGTACGACGTCCCCGTCGGCCGTGCGGGAGAGTCCGACGGTGCGCTCGAGCCGCGCGGGGATGCTCACGACGCAAAGGCTACGGCTGCGATGATCGGCCCATGACAGAACCGACGGGCACCAGGGGCCCTGGCGTGCTCGTGCTCGCCGCAACGCCGATCGGACGGTCCGAGGACGCCTCGCCCAGGCTCGCGGCGGAGCTGAGCGCCGCCGACGTCGTGGCCGCCGAGGACACGCGGCGGCTGCGCCGCCTGACCAACGAGCTCGGGGTCGAGATGCACGGCAGGGTGGTCTCCTACTTCGAGGGAAACGAGCACTTCCGCACCCAGGTCCTGCTCGAGTCGCTCCTCAACGGCGACCGCGTCGTGCTCGTCACCGACGCCGGGATGCCGAGCGTCTCCGACCCCGGCTACCGCCTCGTTGCCGCGGCGGTCGAGCACCACATCACGGTCACGAACATTCCCGGTCCGTCGGCAGTGCTCACCGCGCTCGCGGTCTCGGGACTGCCCGTCGACCGCTTCTGCTTCGAGGGCTTCCTGCCTCGCAAGCCGGGGGAGCGCCTTCGCCGGCTCACGGCCCTCCAGGACGAGCAGCGCACCCTCGTCTTCTTCGAGGCGCCGCACCGCACGCACGCGACCCTGCAGGCGATGACCGAGGTCTTCGGCATCGAGCGCCGCGCGGCGGTCTGTCGCGAGCTGACCAAGACCCACGAGGAAGTACGCCGCGGACCGCTGGCCGACCTGGTCGCCTGGGCCGACGCGGGCGTACGCGGGGAGGTGACGATCGTGCTCGAGGGTGCGGCCGTGCCCGAACCGGTCACCGACCCCAGGACACTCGCAGTGCTGGTAGCCGAGGAGGAGGCGGCCGGGGCCACCCGCAAGGAGGCGATCCTCGACGTGGCCAGGCGTTCGGGAGTGCCCAAACGGGTGGTCTACGACGCGGTGCACCGGTCGTGAGCGCCGACTTCCCCGAGCTGCC
>JBDSXU010000398.1:0-4524 GCA_039926005.1 Marmoricola sp. | reverse complement strand
CTCCTGACCCATGTCGCTGGTGAGGAACTTGAAGAGCACCGCCGCGAAGCCGACGCCGCACCCGGTGACGGTGGCGTACTCCGCGGTGGTGGCTCCCGCTTCGTCTCCGACGATGAGGTCGTCGACTCGAACAAGGGCGAGTGAGGTGTTCTGCATGACTTCTCCTGACTGCTGACCCGAACCTGGTGATCCGGGAGAATTCCCTGACAGGGATGAGGATTCGCGACCGGTAACCCCCCTGCCACCAGCGATTTCGAACTGGTGGAGAACCCCGTGACAGGCGCACCCTGTGGACGGTTGCCGGTCACCGGAACAGCTGCATCGAGCTGAATACACCGACCACCATCGGGACCACGCCGAGGACCACGAAGGCGGGAAGCAGGCACAGCCCGAGAGGTGCCGCCGCCTTCACCTCGATGCTGCGGGCGCGTGTCTCGACCTCCGCCCTCGCGCGGTCACGCAGCTCCTCGGCGAGCCGATGAACGGCCCGTCCGACGGGCGCTCCTGTCTCGTGGGCCCGCCCCAGGGCGCGACCGAGTGGAGCCAGCTGGGGGTGCGCCGCGACCGAACGCCACACCTGCACCGGGTCGACGCCGACGTCCAGCCGATGGTGGATCGCGAGGAACTCCTCCCCGACGGGTCCTCCGAGGGCCCTGCTCACACAGACCAGGGCCGACCCGGTCGCGGCACCGGCGTCGAGACAGGAACCCAACAGGTCGACGCCGGTGGGCAGGTCCTCGACGAGCTGCTCACGCCGGCGCACGGCGGCAGGGTCCTCGGTGCGTCCGAGCACCACCCACACCGCCACTGCAGAGCCGATCCCCACCACCAGGCCGATCGGCCCACCGAACATCGCCCACCCACCACAGCCGGCCAGGAGAGCGAGCCCGGGTCGCAGACGTGTCAACAGAGCCCGCTCGCGACGCGGCGGCCTCCGCCGGACCTCCAGGTCAGGCGTCGCGCTCGCGGTCCCACTCCCCGCCATCAGCAGGATGAGCGTCGAGGTCGTGAGGACGGCGACCAGTGCGTTCATCGCCCCAGCACCCGATCAGCGATGCGCTCCAGCCAGAGGAGACCCGTGAACGAGAGCCCCAGCCCCAGACCCAGGCAGAAGAGTCCAGCGTTGGAACCCACGAGGAAGCCGACGGGGTCTCCACCTACCCCGGCGCCGAGGAGGAGCACCCCGAGAGGGAGCACCGCCAGCATCCTGGCCGTGGCGTGTGCCGCCGCCAACTCGGAGGCGACCAGCCGGGCAGTACGCCGGTCCGCCCGGATCGCCTCCGCTGCCTGACCGATGGCACCCGCGAGCCCCGCACCGGTGTCATGGGCGACCTGCCACGTCGCCGCCAGGGTGCGCAGCTGCCGCGCGCCTGGCCGCCCAGCGAGCTCACGCAGGGCGGTGGGCACATCCGCACCCATGCGCCCCGCCACGGCGATCGGCGCGAACTCGGGCCATTCGTCGGCCGCACGGTCCAGGCTGCGGAGTGGCGGCTGCCCCGCCGCCAGGTCCGAAGCCATGGCGTCGCAGACGGCCAGCACCTGGTCGGACCGCAGCTCTGCGGCTCGCGCACTCCGACGGCGTTCCACCGCCCGACCCACGCCGAGGGCGGTGGCAGCCAGCAACGCGACCAGCACCAGTCTCTGGGTGCTGAGCCAGGACCACAGCACCAGCACCACCGCTGCCACGACCAGTGGCGCCAGCGACGGGGACAGCCCTTGGCGCGGCTCGTCGTCCTGGGGGACGGAGAATCCTCCCGGAAGGAGCAGCGCGACACAGACACCCGCGAGGACAGCCCCAGCTGCGGACGTCACCAGTATCACGGCTCGATCAGTCCGGACAACGCCTCGAGCCCCGGCCCGGGCAACAGTCTTCCGTCCGGTCCGAAGCTCACACCGGTGACGACCTCGACCCCGCCGTCAGGCGCGCGGGTCATCACGCCGATCTCGCGCACCCTTCGGGTCCGTTCACGTCCGCGGGCCAGGTGGATGACGACGTCCACCGCCGAGGCGAGCTGGCTGTGCACCGCCTCACGGGTGAGCCCGGCCGCGAGCGCGAGTCCCTCGATGCGGCTGGGCACGTCGCCGGCCGAGTTCGCGTGGACGGTCGCGCAGCCGCCCTCGTGGCCCGTGTTCATCGCTGCGAGCATGTCGACGACCTCTGCGCCACGAACCTCCCCGACCACCAGCCGGTCGGGGCGCATCCGGAGCGCCTGTCGCACCAGGGTGCGCAGCGTCACCTCGCCGGCTCCCTCGATGTTCGCCGGTCGCGCCTCGAGGGCGACCACGTGGCCGTGGTCGGGTCGCAGCTCCGAGGCATCCTCGACGATCACGAGCCTCTCCTCGACCCTCATCAGGGAGAGGAGGGCGTTTAGCAGGGTCGTCTTCCCAGAGCCGGTGCCGCCGCTGACGAGGAACGCCAGGCGGCGCTCCACCACCAGCTCCAGCAGCGCCGCACCCTCGGCGGCGACGGAGCCGGCCTCCACCAGCTCGGCCAGGGTGAAGACCCGGTGCCGCGGGACGCGCAAGGACAAGATCGTGCCGGGCCGCGAGAGAGGAGCCAGCACCGCGTGGAACCGCGATCCGTCCGGCAGCCGCAGGTCGACGTGGGGCGACGCGTCGTCGAGGCGGCGACCACCTGATGCTGCCAACCGCTGGGCCAGGCGGCGTACGGCCTGGTCGTCAGCGAAGCGGATCCCGGTCAGCTCCAGCCCGGCACCTCGGTCGATCCACACCTGATGAGGCCCGTTGACGAGCACGTCCGTCACGCCTTCGAGGCGAAGAAGCGGCTCCAGCGGACCGGCACCGATGACGTCGCGGCGCAACGCGTCGTGCACGGCCAGCACGGTCGCGTCGCCCACCGGACGTCCCTGGTCACGCAGTGCCTGCGCGACGAGCTGTGGGGTCAGGGGTGCCGCATCGCGCGCGAGCCGTTCGCGCACGCCGTCCAGCAGCTCGGCCGACAAGACCTCGTTCATGCGGCGGCCATGCCATGCCGGTCGAGCAGTAACGCGGCCGCCGAACGCGCAGCCCGTGCGAGCGTCCCCCGCCGGGACCGCGCGGGTCCGGCGCCCAGGTTGATCGCCTCGTCCAGGCCGCGCTGGTCGCCCATGGTCGCGAGCAGCGGAATGCGGAGCAGCCGGCTCACCGACTCGGGCGGGACCCCGGCTCGACCACCCCGGGTGACCAGGTGCCGGGCAGGCGTCACCTCCGGCAGCCGATGGGCCACCCGCGCCGCCGAGCTGACGCCCGGCACGGTCAGCGTGGAGACGAGCACCACGTGGTCGCACCGGCTGATCGTCTCGTCGATCACCGCATCCCGGTGGCGTGGCAGGTCCACGACAACCGTGTCGAAACCGCGCCGCCCGGCCGAGAGAACCTCGCGCATCGCGAACGCCTGAAGAGAAGCCGGCCGGTCGGTGGGCCAGGTCAGCACGGACAGCTGGGCACTGCGCGGCAATGCCTCGCGCAGCGACCTGGAGCTCAGCCGCCCGGTGGTCTGCAGCATGGAGTCCCAGCGGATGCCCTCAGAGCCCTCGAGACCGAGCACCCGGTCGATCCCCGCGCCGATCGGATCGGCATCGACGAGGAGCACCCGACCGGCAGTCGTCGCCATCTGGGCCAGGACCGCAGCGAACACGGTCGCGCCGGCCCCCCCTGAGCCACCGATGACTCCGATGGTCACCCCGGGGGCCGCGCCCCCGTCGCCGATGTCGGTGAGCAGCTCGACCAGCCAGGTTTCCGATGCCGGGAGAGCGGCCACAGTCTCGGCGCCGACACCGAGCGCCTCCCGGAAGAGGACATCGCCCACCGGCGCACGGCCAAGGACGTGCACAGATTGACGCCTCGGAGGACAAGCCGCAGCAAGAGCCGTGGCGCAGTCCTCACCCACCAGAACGACGGGAGCACCGGTCCACAGGCGCAGGGCGTGGGCAGAGTCGCGGACCACCTCCGGCACCACCCCGGCGGCCGCACACAGTCGTTGGACATCGGCAACCAGCATCGGGTCGGCGGAGACGAGGAGCGGGGCGGTGGCGTCCATGCAGCGATGCTGCGGCTCCGTCGAGGGTCCAGGAAGGAAGCGAGGAGCGCCTGTGGATCGCGCGCCGGCCGACGACACCTGTGGAGGGGAAACGGCCTTCCTCGTGGGGGAATCGCCCGTTCTGCCTACACTTCAGGAATGACCCCGGTGGCCCGACCGACGGCAGCGTTCTTCGACCTCGACAAGACGATCATTGCCAAGTCGAGCACGCTGGCGTTCAGCCGCGAGTTCCAGGCCGGGGGCCTGATCACCCGCGGGGCGGTGCTGCGGTCGGCGTACGCGCAGTTCGTCTACCTCGTCGGCGGCGCCGACCACGACCAGATGGAGAAGATGCGGCAGTTCATGTCGCAACTGTGCGCCGGCTGGGATGTCGAGACGGTCAAGGAGATCGTGGCCGACACGTTGCACAACATCGTCGATCCCCTGGTGTACGACGAGGCCGTCAGCCTGATCGAGACCCACCACCTCGCCGGCCGAGACGTGAT
>JBDSXU010000397.1:0-4734 GCA_039926005.1 Marmoricola sp. | reverse complement strand
CAGGTCCTGCAGGACGCTGGCCCCGGCGGCGAAGGGGTCATCCCAGGAGGACTCTGAGGTGCCGAGCAGTTGGTGCACGATCCCGAACGGGAGGAAGGTCTCGGACTCGTCTCCCGAGGCGCTCAGCGTCCGGACGTCTGTCTGCCCGTCCAGGAAGGTGGAGACCAGGGCGCTCTTGCCGATGCCGGGCGGGCCGTCGATCACCACCGTCGACGGCTTCCCGGAGATGGCCCTCGAAAGGCGGCCGGCGAGCCAGTCCAGCTCCGCGGCACGTCCGACGAAGAGCTGCATCGGCATCTGAGGTCCTGCCCAGTGATTCAGGAGGGAACGGCATCTGCCACGACCCTACGCCTGGCGTCGGGTGTCACGCCTGTGGGAATGAGGGTGACGACGACCGCCATCGTCGCCGCGACCACGGTGAGCACCATCAGCGAGATCACGCTCGGGGTCAGCCGATCCCCGGCCTCGAACAGGGCCGCCATGCCGGCGGCACACGACAGGCCGGCGTAGACACCTGAGTGCAGCAGGCGGCAGCGCTCGCGTTGGGCCCCGGCCGAGGGGCGCACCGGCTTGCCGTCGAACTTGCCCGGAGGGCGCCCGCCAGTGAGGAAGGTCTTGTATGTCTCGATCGACAACACCGACAGTCCCGCGGCTGCGACCGACATCGCGACCCAGCCCTGGGTGAACGGCAGAAGCATCATCGTCCAGGCTGTGGCGACCGCGGGGCTCCTGAGGAACTTCCAGCCGCTGAACCCCTCGACCGGCGCGTCCTTCCACGCCCCACCCATGGCGGTGAGCCATCCACCGACACCACCGATGAGCACGAGCAGCCACAGCGGCCCCCCATCGGTGGGTTGCAGTCTCGCCGCTGTGCAAGCGAGCACCACGACCCCTGCGAGGACGACGAGCCCGGTGACGTAGCGAGGGAACCGGCCATCGACGGGTCTCCCCAGGACCGCGACGCGCATGGGGATCGTGTAGGCGTCCTGGTCGTCCTCGCGGAGGAACGACTTCCACAACTCCGTGGCCAGGCGTTCGATCGCATAGAACACGCCCAGCAGCACGATCGGGGACAGCGTCCTTTCGAGGTCGGTCGTCGTTGCCAGCACGGCCGCCGCCACCACGGCAAGAACGATGCTGCGGACGAAACTGACGATCTTGAAACCCTCGAAGGGGGAGTCCTTGAACGCTCCCCACGTGGCCGCATGTGCCCCGGTGAGGACGGCCAGGAGGACGGCGTACGCGATGCTCATCGGACCGCTCCTGCCAGGGAGACCTGCCGCGGGAGCATCGGAGTTCCGCCACCGGGGGAGAGCCTCGCGATCTCGCGGAGGCCGAGTGCCAGGGTGCCGAGGCCGACCAACTGCACGACCGTCCCTCCGGATGAGTGGCTGGGAACCTCGCCGAAGACGAACACCCCGAAGACGATGGCGACCAGCACCCCCACGACGTTCACCAGAGGCATCGAGAAGGCGAGCGGAGCCAGCTGGTAGGCGCGTTGGTTGATCGCCGTACCGAGGATCCCGACGCTGACCAGGGCCACGATGAGCAGCGCCGTCGGGCTGGACGCGACTCCGCGCCCGCCGACGTCGGCGCCGACGAGTTTCAGCAGCCCGGCCGAGACCCCGAAGAGGCACCCGGCCGTCGCGGCCGCGCCGAGCATCATTCCGATGACGGTCATCGCGATCGCGACGTCCCTCCGAGGGGTCTCCTGTCCGGGTGCGAGCGTCACGCTGGACAGGAAGGTCGCCAGGCCCACTGCGGTGATCGCAACCGCCCGAAGCTCCATGGGCCGGGGCCGCTTGCGCTCCAGCGCAGCCCGGACCGGGATGGCGAGCACCAGGCCCACCAACAGGAGCGGTTGCACGAGGGCGAGCGAGCCCCACCGGAGCGCCGTCGCGTGGAGCAGCATGCCGACGAACGACAACGCCGTCCCGGCCAACCACCAGGGATTCCGGGTCAGGTGCAGCAGGACACGGAAGGCCGTGGACTCACCACGTGGGACACCTCCTGCGGCGCGATGCTGCAATGAGTTCGACACAGCGAAACCGCACGCTGCGCTCAGGGAGATCACGGTCGCGACTGTCGCCTGCTGGTCCATGGGAGCACCGGTCCTGTCTGGGTTCGGGACTCGCCACGCTATGGATCAGCCCACCCCCGGCACCTCGGGCGAATGCCCGGGATCGGCCGGCTATTCCTGCTCGCCTCCCTTGTCAGCCGGCTGCCGTTGCCCCACGGCGGGAGCAGGCGCACGATGTAGGTGGACCACTGCCCGAGGAGGAAGTCATGACAGCACTTCTCATCGCGATGGGCGTTCTCGGAGCCGGGTTCGTCTATGACCGGCGCGCACGCCGCCGTGGCGAGGCCATCCATGGAGGCGAGATGGGTGGCATGGGGAGGAAGACCAAGCTCGACGGCCAGTACCGCAGCACCAAGTGGAGCGCCGGCACCTGAGCCGAGCTGTTCCCCGCGCTGAGCGGGCAGTAGCTCACGCCCCGGTAGGCCGTGTGTGCGTAGTGCTCCACGACAGCTGGAACCCCACGTCGTGAGCCGTCAGAGGCAGTCGGGGTCGAGGTCCAGGGTGGTGCGGTCGAGCGCCTCGAGCAGGTCGAGCCTGGGGCCGACGGTCGGCAGCTCGAAGCGGAAGAAATAGCGCGCGGCCACACGCTTGCCCTCGTAGAACGCCCCGACTGAGTCACCGACAGCCAGCAGTTGTTCGAGCCAGAGCCAGGCGACGACCAGGTGGCCGGCGGCCTCCAGGTAGAGGGTGGCGTTGGCCAGCGCCTGCGCTGGGTCGCCGTCGTGCCAGAGAGCGGCGGTCACCCGCAGCAGGTCCTGGAGCCGCACCTCCAGCTCTTCGGCGTACGTCGCGGCGTCGCCACCGGCGCTCGCCGCACGCGCGGTCGTCGCCCGGATCCGCTCGGCGAGAAGCCCGAGCCCCTTCCCGCCCTCCATCACGACCTTGCGGCCGAGCAGGTCGAGCGCCTGGATGCCGTGCGTGCCCTCGTGGATCGGGTTTAGCCGGTTGTCGCGGTAGAACTGCTCGACCGCGTAGTCACGGGTGTAGCCGTAGCCGCCGTGCACCTGGATCGCCAGGTCGTTCGCCGCCAAGCACCACTGGGAGGGCCACGACTTCGCGATCGGCGTGAGCATCCCGAGAAGCATGTCGGCGCCGGCGCGCTCCTCCGCAGACTCTGCCGTCGCCACCTCGTCCACGAGACGTGCGCAGTAGAGCACCAGCGCCAGAGCGCCTTCCACGTAGGACTTCTGGGCCAACAGCATCCTGCGTACGTCGGGATGGTCGACCAGCCGAACCGGTGGAGACGAAGGATCCTTGTCCGCCACGGATCGACCCTGCGTGCGCTCCTCGGCGTACTGCAACGCATGCAGGTAACCGGTGTAGCCGAGCGCCATCGCTCCCGCGCCGACGCTGACCCGGGCCTCGTTCATCATGTGGAACATCGCGTTGAGGCCCTTGCCCTCCTCGCCGACAAGGTGCCCGACGGCACCTGCTCGTCCAGCCGGTGTGAACGCGCCCTCGCCGAGGTTGAGCAGCGTGTTGGTCGTGCCGCGGTAGCCCATCTTGTGGTTCAGGCCGACCAGCACCACGTCGTTGCGCTCGCCCAGAGAGCCGTCCTCGTTCACGAGGTGCTTGGGCACGATGAACAGGGAGATCCCCCTGGTGCCGGCAACGGCGTCGGGGGTGCGCGCGAGCACCAGGTGGACGATGTTCTCGCCGAGCTCGTGGTCGCCGCCGCTGATCCACATCTTGGTGCCGGAGAGCCGGTAGCTGCCGTCGTCCTGGCGCATGGCGCGTGTCGTGATGTCGCCCAGGGACGAGCCTGCCTGTGGCTCGGAGAGCGCCATGGTGCCGTACCACCGGCCCTCGATCACGGGGACGGCGTAGGTGGCTACCTGCTCGGGTGTGCCGTGCGCGACCAGCAGGCTGGCGTTGCCCTCGGCGAGGAACGGGTAGGCGAACGCACCGACGCACGCTGCCTGGAACCAGGTCGAGCAGGCCGAGTGCACCACGAACGGGAGCTGCATCCCGCCGAGCTCGGCGTCGAAGACACTGGTGGGCAGCCCCGACTCCGTGTACGCCGCGAGCGCCTTCTCGACCTCGTCGGGCAGGACCACCTTGCCGTCGTCGTCGACGTGCGGCTCGTGAGTGTCCACGAGCCGGTTGATCGGGGCGAACACGTCGGTCGCGAGCCGCTCGGAGAGGTCGAGCAGCGCGTCGAAGGTCTCGCGGTCGTGGTCGGCGTACCTGCTGCGCGTCGACAGCTCCTCGGTGTCCAGCCACTCGTAGAGCAGGAACTCCAGGTCCCTGCGCGACATGATCAACGACCGACCCATCAGAGGTTCCTCTCCTCGCTCGCCGCACTGAGCGCGGCTATCGGCCACTGTCACACACGACTGGTGGCGCTTGACGCGGTTGCCCGAGCCGTCGCACACGGGATTCCCCTGCGTACGCCAGCTCCGCGCTACCGGGACCGAGCGGACGTCGCCGTAGCTGTTGCCCTGACGGGAACTGCCGACCGGCGATGCGCCCATTCCACCCAGTGTCTCGTTCGTCGCATCGGCCTCAACCGACAAGCATGGTCTGCGGGAGCATCCATTGGGTTCCGATGGGTGTGGGCAATCGGAGGGAGCCCCCTGGACCCTGAAGGAGCCCGGTGCCTCGACGGCTGCGCCGCGTACGATTCGCGCCATGAAGCTCGCAGTCTTCGGCGC
>JBDSXU010000396.1:0-3017 GCA_039926005.1 Marmoricola sp. | reverse complement strand
GGTCCCGCGATGAGTGCGGTACGACGGTCACCGGCCTCTCCGCCGCCCACTCGAGCTCCCCCTTCCTCGACGCCTCCGAGCGAAAGGAGCAGCCGGACGGCGACCGGGACTCCCTGGTCAAGGTGCTCGGGGCCGATCCTGCGCCGTTCGGTGAGGTGCTGGGGGCAGTCGGGTACCACTACGAACAGTGGGCCAAGGTCTCCGGCTTCGCACAGGGCATCGGCGTGCGGACCCGCGACAACCCGGACTTCACGATGCTCAACGACGAGACGCTCAAGCCCCGCTGGAGCGTGCAGGTCGACACGAAGCGGTCGACGTACGACGCGAGCGACAAGCGCTACCTGGTCGCGACGATGCCCACGAACGCCGCACCCGACCTCGTCTCGCTGGACGCCGACAACGGTCACCGGGTGTGGTGCACGACGCTGGGCGAGGACGAGGTGCACCAGGCTGACCCGTTCGCCACCGCGATCCTCGACGACGAGGACGTGGCGGTCCTGGGGCCGTCCGCCGACAAGGAGCGGCTGGTCCGGATCGACGGGCGGGACGGCTCGCAGCTGTGGGAGCGCACCCTCGACGCCGACTCGGGCGACTTCCTCGGCGAGATGGGCGAGGGCCGGCTGCTCCTGGGTGGTCGCGCACAGTTCGAGCTCTATGACGCCGGGTCCGTCGCCAAGCGCCCTGCCGGCCCAGCCCTCCAGCTGGTCTCGGCCAAGGACGGCTCGCTCATCTGGACCCGGCCGGCGGCCGCGGGTGCCGACGTCCACGTCCTCGGCACCGCCTCCGAGGGTGACTTCGACGGCGACCTCGACAGGGCGATCGTCGAGGAGTGGGACAGCAGGACGAAGTCGGCCCGGCTGACCGCGATCGACGCCAAGGGCCGGCAGGTCTGGTCGATCTCCCCCGCGAGGGGCAGGTACTTCGACGCGACGCTGCGCGCCGGGCGAATCCTGGTCAGGGCGGGGACCCACTGGTCGGCGTACGCCGTCGCGGACGGTCACCGGCTCTGGAGCCGGGAGGTGCCGGACAAGCCACAGTTCCTGCCCTACGGCTTCGAGCTGGACAGCATCTCGATGCTCGACGACCACCACGCGCTGGTAGGCGGCACGACAGCGCTGCACACGCTGAGCCTGCGCACCGGGGCGATGACCTCGGCTCCCCTGCCGACCGACGGGATCAACACGACCTACTGGCCCTACGAGACAGCGATCAGCCCCGGCTTGATCGCGGTGGCGACCAACACCGGGGCTGTCGTCGTACGCCGGGAGTAGGGCCGGTGTCCTTGAAGACGCAGGCGTTGTCCACCGGCCCGAGCAGGCAGCGTCGTCGGTGTCGCACCTTGTTGGTAGACAGGGCCCATGACCGAGCCGATGACCAGCACCACCAGTGCCCGGGACGAGGCCGAGTTTCACCTGCGCGCGCTGGTCGGTCGCGAGGATGCCCGCCTGCACGACGACCAGTGGGCCGCGATCGAGGCCCTCGTGGTGGAGCAGAGCAGGGTGCTCGTGGTCCAGAAGACGGGCTGGGGCAAGTCGGCGGTCTACTTCGTCGCGACGGCCCTGCTCCGCGGGCTGGGCGCCGGGCCGACGGTGATCATCTCGCCGTTGCTCGCGCTGATGCGCAACCAGATCGAGGCGGCGCAGCGTGCCGGCATCCGCGCGGCCACCATCAACTCCACGAACCTCGAGGACTGGGCTGCGGTTCGCGCACGCGTCGAGGCCGGTGAGATCGACGTACTCCTGGTCAGTCCCGAACGGCTGAACAACCCGACGTTCCGCGACGAGGTGCTGCCCCAGCTCACCGAGACCGCCGGCCTCCTGGTCGTCGACGAGGCGCACTGCATCTCCGACTGGGGACACGACTTCCGGCCCGACTACCGCCGGATCCGCCAGATGCTCACCACGCTGCCGGCCGGCATCCCCGTGCTCGCGACCACGGCGACTGCCAACTCCCGGGTGACCGGTGATGTGGCCGAACAGCTCGGCACCGACGTTCTCGTCCTGCGCGGGTCGCTGGACCGCGAGTCACTGCACCTCGCCGTGATGCAGCTCGAGCGTCCCGAGCAACGGCTGGCGTGGCTCGGCGAGCACCTGGGTGACTTCGACGGCTCCGGCATCATCTACACGCTCACGGTCGCGGCGACACAGGAGGTCGCAGAGCACCTGCGTTCGCATGGCCACGCGGTGGCGGCGTACTCGGGACAGACCGAGGCCACGGAGCGGCTCTCGCTCGAGCAGGATCTGCTGGCGGGGAGGCTCAAGGCGCTCGTCGCGACCAGCGCACTGGGGATGGGTTTCGACGCACGGCTCGGGTTCGTGGTGAACCTCGGCGCCCCGTCGTCGCCGGTGGCCTACTACCAACAGGTCGGCCGAGCGGGCCGCGGGACCGACGACGCGAAGGTGGTGCTGATGCCGGCCCAGGAGGACCGCGACATCTGGCGCTACTTCGCCTCGCTGGCCTTCCCTGCGGAGCAGCATGTCCGGAGCACCCTGCGTGCGCTCGCCGAGAATGGCTCCCCCATGTCGACCGCGGCGCTCGAGACGCATGTCGACCTGAGCCGCACCCGCCTCGAGACGATGCTCAAGGTGCTCGACGTCGACGGCGCCGTTGACCGCGTGCGCGGTGGCTGGACCGCCACCGGTCAGGAATGGGCCTACGACCAGGAGCGCTACGACCGAGTGGCGGCCGCACGGCGCGACGAGCAGGCGGCGATGCTCGCCTACGTAGCCACGGACGGCTGTCGGATGCGCTTCCTGCGCGAGCAGCTCGACGACCCGGGCGCGGCCGACTGTGGTCGCTGCGACAACTGCGGGGGCATCGAACTGGCGGCCGAGGTGTCCGGCGTCGCGCTGCAGGAGGCCGGGGAAAGACTCCGACGCCCGGGTGTCACCGTCGCGGCCCGCAAGATGTGGCCCAGCGCGCTGGCCAACCTCGGTATCGACCTCAAGGGCAAGATCACCGAAGGCGCGGAGCCGGGGCGTGCCGTGGGGCGGCTCACCGACCTCGGACACGGCCAG
>JBDSXU010000395.1:0-5891 GCA_039926005.1 Marmoricola sp. | reverse complement strand
GGGCCGCGGCGGACGACGGCTCGTGGTCTATGACGAGGCCTGGCGGATGCTGCGCCACCTCGCCCTCGTGCGCCGCATGCAAGCCCAATGGAGACTCTCCCGAGCCCTGGGCGTCGCGAACCTGGCCGTCGTGCACCGCATCTCCGACCTCGGGGCGGTCGGCATCACCGGCTCCGAAGCAGTCGCGCTCGCCCAAGGGCTGCTCGCCGACTGCTCCACCCGCGTCGTCTACGCCCAGGAATCCGACCAGGTCGAGCTCACCACCGCCGCGCTCGGACTCTCCGACGTCGAAGCAGACGAGCTCATTCATCTTCCGAGAGGCCGGGGTCTGTGGCGCTTCGGGCGCCACGCCGCCATCGTCGACCACATCCTCGGCGACACCGAGTTCGGCGTCGTCGACACCGAACACCCGCATGCGAGGGCCCCGGTGATGACCAGCCGTCGCGAAGCACCCGGCGACCTCTTGGCCGATGAGCTGGTGAACACCCTCGGAGCACTCGCCGGCATCGGAGTGTGCGCAACGTTCCCGTGCTGGTTCGCTGCTCGCGCGACGCTTCTGGTTTCAGGAGGCCCGAGTGAGGGCGCCTCGTTCACCTCCTCCCCTGCCTTCGTCATCCGCTTGGTCGAGCGCCGTGACCCGGCGAAGTCTTGGGCAGCGGCGTACCCGCACGCGGCGCCGCTGGCGAAACACCCGCCCCGCCAAGTCACTCGCTAAGCCATTGCAGTGTGCCATTGCACATGTTACTGTCCGAGGAGTGGCGCAGGGCCGGCCATCAAGACGTCTTCGACTCCGACGACACAGGGGGTCCCGTGCTCACTCGCACCGTGTTCGCCCAGGACCGTGCCGTCATCACCTGGGCCAGTCAAACGCTGCGCTTCGCCGTCGGCAACTGCTACGTCAATGACGCCGACCGGCGCAGTCGTGGGCCAGCAGTCATTCGACGGCGGCCGCGCCTCGGGCACCAACGGCAAGGCCGGCGCCGCAGTGAACCTCCTGCGCTGGTCGTCTCCCCGCTCTATCAAGGAGACGTTCGCCCCCGGCGAGCATCGCTATCCGCACATGGGGTGATGTCCGTGAGTAAAATTGCACCGCGGCTCATTCGTGGGCGTCCACCTGGGCGCGCAGGACGGGTCAGCCGGACGCGCAGATCGATGGGAGCACCGATGAAGTCCGACTTCTCCGGGGGTGAGCTCAACTTCACCTCGATCTCACGTGACCAGTCTCTCCGGGAGCAGGTTTCCGATGCCCTCCGAGCTGCGCTGATCTCGGGACGCATGCGCCCCGGGGGGCTCTATCCCGCCCCCGTCCTCGCCGAGATGCTCGGCGTCTCCGCGACGCCGGTGCGGGAAGCCATGCTCGACCTGGCCCGAGAGGGCCTCGTCGAGGTCGCTCCCAACAAGGGCTTCAGGGTCACCGCCGTGTCCGAACGCGAGTTGGATGAGCTCGCCGAGACCCGACTTCTGCTCGAAGTGCCGGTCATGGGCGCCGTGGCGGCCAACCTTTCCCCGACAGCGAAAGACCGTCTCGAGGACCTCCGGCAAATCGCGTCCGAGCTGGAGCAGGCAGCAGCGGGCGACGATCTCATGGCTTACATGCAACTCGACACCGAGTTCCACATACGGTTCCTCTCCATCCACGGCAATGGCGAGCTGGTGAAGACAGTCCGAAGCCTCCGGGGGCGTACTCGGCTCTATGGTTTGGAGCGTCTATCTCGTGCCGGCACGTTGATGGACTCGACCCGCGAGCACGCCCAGCTGATCGACCTCGCTCTCGCGGGACGCCGCGAAGACCTCGAGGAGCTCACCAGGGTGCACATCGGTCACGTCCGGTCCGACTGGGCCGCCGAGCAGCCTCTCGACGAGAGCGGCGACTAGGGCGCGCGCGCCAACCCCATCTCTGCAGTTCCCCGACCAACTGTGCAATGTCACATGGCAAGGAGTTTACGAATATGTCTCTCGTCCAGTTTGATGCCCAAGATGTCCGCGAAGCAGTCCCCATGAGACACGCGATCAATGCAGTGCGGACCAGCTTTCTCGACTTCGCCAAGGGCGCGTTCGAAATGCCGTTGCGGACCGTGTTGTCGGACGGCCAGTTCCTGGTCATGACGGCCCACCACCGGCCGACCCGATCGGCCATGGTCAAGACGCTCAGCGTCAACTTCGAGACCAGGACGCCTTCGATCCTCGGCACCGTGACCTGGAGCAACCTAGACAACCGGCACCAGGTCGTGGCCGACGCCGGCGCCGTCACGGCCCTGCGCACCGGAGCGGTGTCCGGAGTCGCCACGGATCTGCTGGCGCCCGCCACGGCCACCACCTGCACGGTGATCGGCGCGGGCGCCCAGGGCGTCGACCAGGCACGGGCGGTCCACGCGGTGCGCCCGCTCTCGGAGCTGGAGATCGTGGACAACGATCTGGCGCGCGCAGAGACCGTGTGCGCCCACCTCGCCGATGAACTGGGTGGACACGTAACCCTGCGCGCCTCGACCGACGCCAACAAGGCCGTCGAGGGCAAGGACCTGGTCTGCTGCGCGACCACCTCGCGCACGCCCCTCTTTGATGCCGAGGCCCTGGCCGAGCGCGCCCACGTCAATGCAATCGGTGCCTTTCGACCCACCATGCGCGAGGTGCCGGTGGAGGCACTGGCCGGCGGCCTCGTCGTAGTGGACGAGCGGCAAGCAGTGCTCGAGGAGTCCGGCGAGATCATCGACGCGCTCGAGGCCGGCGCATTGCGCCTGACAGACCTCGTCGAGCTCGGCACAGCGCTGCAGCAGCCACCCGTCGCGAGCGGCCGCACTATCTTCAAGTCTGTCGGGATCGCCATCCAGGACTGGGCGATCGCCAACCTTCTTGCCGAGCTGGTGGGCGACACCGAGCGCGACCACGTCGGGCCTCAGAAGACAAACTGATGCCCACCCTCCGTGAGCTGCTCCGCATCGAGGCTCTCGGCCTGGTCGTCCGCGCCGGTGACGAAGTGCTCGACCGGCCCATCTCGTGGGTGCACGCGAGCGAGCTGGACGACCCCGCGCGTTTCCTCGCGGGCGGCGAGTTCCTGCTGACCACCGGACGGTTCGGCGACGGCACCGAGCAGGACTTAACTGCCTATGTGAAGCGGCTCGCCGCGGCCAAGGTGGCCGGGCTCGGGTTCGGTCTCGGGCTGCCGCACCAGCACACGCCGCCGGCGCTGATCGCTGCCGCCAACGAGGTCGGCCTACCCCTGCTCGAGGTGCCACTGAAGACCCCGTTCATCGCCATCAGCCAGGCCGTCTCCCAGGCACTCGCCGCCGAAGCGCCCGCCGCCATCAGGCGGGCGTACGAGTCGCATCACGAACTGATCCGCGCGGCGGTGGGCCGCGACGGAGTCGCAGCCGTCGGCCGCCTGCTCGCTCATCAACTCAAGGCATGGACGCTGGTCCTGGACGCGACCGACGCCCTGGTTCTCGCAGAGCCCCCGTCGGCCGCCCGCTGGGTGTCCGGTCTCGGAGACACTCTCGATGGGTTGCGCACCTCACGGCCGCCAGCGATTGCGTCGTTACGATTCGGCGACGACGAGGTCGTCATTCAGTCACTGGGGAGTGGTCCGCGGGTGCACGGCTTCCTCGTGGCAGGGCGGTCAACACGGTTGAGTAAACCCGATCGCCAGCTGCTCAACACTGCGGTCTCGTTGCTGTCCGTCGGCCTCGATCAACCCCACGCCCTCGAGGCCGTCGAGCGCCAGCTCCGCGCCGGCGTGTTCCAGCTGCTGCAGGCCGGACAGGTCAGCGCGGCCCGTCCTGTCGCCCGCGAGCTGTACGGCGACCTCCCCGGTGAGCCCATCCGGCTCGTCGCCCTGGCCGGACGCCCGGAGTCACGGGCGGCGGGGACCGAGCTGATGAAGTCCGGGGCCAGGCAGATGCGGGAGCTTGTCTTCTACGTCGAGACCGACGATGTAACAGTGGTGGCGGTGAGCGACGGACGCCCCTTCGGCACATGGCTGCTCAAGCTCCCAACCCGCCTGGACGGTCTCAGCCTCGGTGTCTCAGAGCCTGCTGACTACCAGCACTTCAGCAATGCGCACCGACAGGCTGTACAGGCGGCGGAGGCGGGCGCGCAGGGCGGCACACCGGTCACGACGTTCGCCGATCTCAGGAAAGGTGGACTGGGTCTGTTCATGGATCCAAAGCGCGCACAGACCTTCGCGGCGGCCTTGGTCGAGCCCCTCGTGCACCACGACCAGACCGGCCGCGGCGACCTGGTCAACTCCGTGCGCGTCTGGCTGGAGAAGAACGGTCAGTGGGACCCGGCCGCCGCTCAGCTCGGCGTCCACCGACACACGCTCCGCCAGCGGATCCACAAGGCGGCGCAACTCCTCGATCGCCCGATCGACTCACCCCACACCCGCGCCGAGCTCTGGATGGCCTTGCAGGTCATCGACAATACGCCTCTGTGAGCCGCCGAACCTCGACAGACCGGAGTGAGCGGATGCCGAGGATGTCCAAATCGACCCTGACTGCCGGTGCACTGTTCCCCAGACTGAGGCAACACCTCGGATCGTCAGTGTTGATCTAAGGAGAGTAGAGCCGCCATGAACACCCCGAAGAAGAAGAAGACCGCGGGCCGCGCCGTACGTCCGCGTTCACGACACCCGTAATCCCACAACTGAACCCCAGCCGCCGAGTTTCGCAGGGGCGGGCAGGCGCCGACCATCCGACCTCAAGGAAGCGCTTCCTGCTCGGATGAGCACGCACCGAGGATCAGCCGGCGCACCTGCACGCCGGACTCCGGCGCCAGAGTCATGCCGAGGGTGCCGTGGCCAGTCACCACGATCGTCGTGGGGTTGACCCGCCGCACAATTGGCAGCCCGGTAGTTGTCATGGGGCGGGCGCCCATCCACCCTTCACCCGGTTCCTGCACGTCTCCAAGCGCGGGGAGAATCCGTTCTGCGGACGCACGAAGCGCCGCCAGATGCCCGGGCGGTGGGAGCTGACCGATCTCGCCGCCGAACCGCATTCCGCCGGTAATGCGTATCGATCGCGCATCGGGGTTGATCACGACGTGGTCCTCGATCCCCATGAGCGCACGCCCCGCCAAGGGCTCCGGGGTCGGCACGGTAAGGCTCCACCCGGTTCCTCGCTCCACCGGGATGCGCACACCGACCATCCGACCCAGCGCCGCGCACCCAGCGCCGCCGGCCAAGACGAACTGGTCTGCGGTCACGGTTTCGCCGGAGGCAGTCAACAGCCCACGGACGCGTCCGCGTTCAAGATCGGCTGCCTCGACGCACCCCTCCACGAAATTGGCGCCGTGTCGGCGCGCTGCCTCGCGGACAGTGGTCACGATCCGGCCGGGATCCATCGAGCTATCGTCGGTGTACAGCACTCCTCCAACGAGTGCGGGGTCCAGCGATGGCTCGAGGTTGTGAACGCCGTCTGCAGATAGCATTTCACTACGAATTCCGATCCGCGCCATCTCGAGGGCGAGGGCCTGCTGCTGGCGTAACGCCGAAGGGGTATGGGCCACATACAACCAGCCGGTCCGCCGCAGACCGAGATCCATCCCCTCTCGGGAGGCCAGTTCCTCGTACAGCTCGATGCTGCGCCGCGTCATTCTGGAGACGTCCTCGGCGGCAGCGCTGGCGCGGAAGGGACGCGAGTCGACGCCGAACCGCAGCAGCCACCGGAGCGTGGCGAAACCCAGGGGTCTTACGACCTCCACGTCGTGACCGCTTCCCAGCACAGAACGCATGCCCGCCAATAGGTTGCGCGGGTTCGACATCGGCTTGGCATAGCTCTGCGCAAGGATTCCCGCGTTTCCGAATGATGCACTCCGCTCCCCCAGGTCCGCATCGAGCACCTCGACGCTGCAACCGGCACGTGCGAGCTCGTAGGCCGCCCAAGCTCCAACGATTCCTG
>JBDSXU010000394.1:0-7221 GCA_039926005.1 Marmoricola sp. | reverse complement strand
TGGACCCGTGGACGTACTTGACCTCGCGGTAGACAAACGCGCAGACGTCGCGTGCGGCCTCGGACGGGGTGGCGCTCGCGTCGGCGATCTCGCGCGCGAGGGCAACGAGGTCAGCGGGCGGGGCAACCCGATCCGGCATCGCCAGCGACTCGGTGTGCAGATCGGCGATCGCGTCGGTGCGCAGGTCCGCCCAGGTCATCACCGGGTCACCCGCCGGAGAGCGGTCGGTGTGCACCGTCGCCGAGGCGGTGACGGTCAGCGACTGGTGTGGGTCGAGCACCTCGAAGGCTGTCACCTGCGAGCCCCAGTAGTCCTTGTAGGCGTAGGCCCAGGGCGTCGGGGTCACGTCGACGCGCGAGTGCACGACGATCTGGCCGGGCAGTGTCAGCGGTGTCAGGCGGGCTTCGTTGAAGGACGTGTTCGCCTTTCCGTCGTACTCGAAGCCCGTGGTGTGGGCGATGCGTAGCTGCATGCTCATGCGCGAACTCCGTGCCACTCGGTTGCCTCGGCGCCCGCGAAGTAGCGCCGGCTGATCGCGTCTGTCGCGAGTGCGCAGGTGCGTTGCAGACGTTCCATCTCGCTCGGTAGGTCGGCGACGAAGTCGCTCAGCGATCGGTACTCGAGCTCGGCCCGCGTGCGTCCCAACAGGCGCTGCGCCTCGTTCTGGAACCCTGCCCGGGTGCCCGAGGACTGCAGTCGCTCGAGACAGCGCTCGGCCTGGCTGAGGCCGAAGACGACCGAGCGCGGGAAGAGTCTGTCGAGCAGCAGGAACTCCGCGGCTCCTCGTTCGGTCTCCAAGCCCTTGTAGGTGCGCAGGAACGCCTCGTAGGCGCCACAGGCACGCAACGAGGTGCCCCACGCGGAGCCGGAGGTGATCGCGGCCGTCGCCACCAGGCGCGAGGTCATGTCGGCGCGCTCGATGGAGCGGCCGAGGACCAGGAACTGGTAGCCCTGGTCCCGGGTCATCGTCGCCTCGGCGATCCCGTTGATCTGCGCGGCGCGGTCACGAACCCAGCGGAAGGCCACGGGTGGGCGCATCGACCGGAAGTGACCGGAGGGGATCGCGCGATAGGTGGTGTTCATCGCCTCCCACATCGAGGTGGAAAGCGTCTCGCGGGCACGACGTGCGCTCTCCCGCGCGGCCGCCATCGTGGCCGCGATGGAGGCCGTGGACGACGTGTCGTAGGCCAGCAGTCGCATCACCTCGGTGGTGTCGATCGGGGCGTCCTCGTCGAAGTCGACACCCATGATCTGGAGCAGGCTGCGACAGGTCGTCTCCTCGTCGACACCCGGATCCTCGAGGATGAGCTGCGTCTGTACGTCGAGGATCCGCGCGGTGTCCTCGGCCCGCTCGACGTAGCGGCCGATCCAGAACAGTGACTCGGCGATGCGGCTCAGCACGGGGACACCTCCTCAACCACCGACAGGGCTTGTTGCTGTTGCTGCTGCTGGTCGTGCTGCGAGGAGAACGAGTCGAGCGCGGGGCCTACGTCCTGGGGGGCCGAGTGGACCTGCACGCGCTCGGGTTCAGCCCGCACCTGGTGGCGGCTGTGACCGGCCAGCACCCAGGTGTCCTTGGAACCGCCACCGCGGGAGGAGTTCACGATCAGCTCGCCCTCACCGAGGGCCACCCGGGTCAGACCGCCGGGAAGCACCCAGACCCGGTGGCCGTCGTTGACGGCGAACGGACGGAGGTCGACATGGCGGGGGCGCATCATGCCGTTGACGTACGTCGGGACGGTGCTCAGCTGGATCACCGGCTGGGCGATCCAGGAACGGGGATCGGCCAGCACCTTGATCCGGAGCTCGTCGATCTCGGCCCTGGTCGCCTGTGGCCCGATCACGATGCCCTTGCCACCAGAGCCGTCGACCGGCTTGAGGACGAGCTCGTCGAGGCGGTCCATGACCTCCTCGCGGTGGTCGGCATCGCCGAGCCGCCAGGTGTCGACGTTCTTGAGGAGTGGTTCCTCGTCGAGGTAGTAGCGCACCAGATCGGGGAGGTAGGTGTAGATCAGCTTGTCGTCGGCGACGCCGTTGCCGACCGCGTTGGCGATCGTCACGTTGCCGGCGCGGGCGGCGTTGAGCAGCCCGGAGCAGCCGAGGAGCGAGTTGCTGCGGAAGTGCACCGGGTCGAGGAACTCGTCGTCGACGCGTCGGTAGATCACGTGCACCGGTTCGAGGCCCTGCGTCGTACGCATCATCACGCGGCCGCGACGGCACTCGAGGTCGCGCCCCTCGACCAGCTCGACACCCATGGTCCGGGCCAGCAGTGCGTGCTCGAAGTACGCGCCGTTGAAGACACCTGGAGTGAGCACCACGACGGTGGGCTCGGTGACACCGGCGGGCGCCGCGGCGCGGAGGGCGGTGAGCAGCTTCTGCGGATAGCCGGCAACCGGCCGGATTCGGTGTTCGGCGAAGGTCTCGGGGAGTGCTGCTGCGATCGCTCGCCGGTTCGTCATCACGTAGGAGACGCCCGAGGGGACGCGGACGTTGTCCTCGAGCACCCGGAACTCACCCTGGTCGTCGCGGATCAGGTCGATCCCGCTGACGTGAACCCGCACGCCGTTGGGGGGTTCGATGCCCGCGGCCGCCCGGTGGAAGTGTGAGGACGTGGTCACCACACCGCGCGGAACCACACCGTCGTCGAGGACGCGCCCCGCGTCGTAGACGTCCGCCAGGAACTTCTCGAGCGTGTGCACGCGTTGCTGGACGCCCGCCTCGACCTTGGTCCACTGGTCCATCTCGATGACGCGGGGAAGCAGGTCAAGAGGGAAGGGCCGCTCCTCACCGCCGATGTCGAAGGTGACGCCTTGGTCCAGGTAGCTCGACTGCAGCGCCTCGACCCTGCTCTGCAGCTCGGCGGAGCCCATCTCCTGAAGCGACGGCTGCAGCTGGCTGTAGGGAGTGCGGAGGTCGGTCTCGACGTCGTACATCTCGTCGTAGGCCGAACCCATGCCGGTCGCGTAGTCCTCGAACATGCTCGTCACGCAGCGACAATAGCGAGAAAGCCCGGCCGCCAGTGCGCGGGTCAGGGAAGCGTGAGGACCTCGGCGCCGAGGTCGGTCACCAGGAGCGTGTGTTCGAACTGCGCACTGACCCGCTTGTCCTTCGTCACCACTGTCCAGTTGTCGTCCCACATGTCCCAGGTGTGGGTGCCCAGATTGAGCATCGGCTCGATCGTGAACGTCATCCCGGGCTCGATCATGTCGTCGTAGTGCGGGTCGTCGAAGTGCGGGATCACGAGTCCCGAGTGGAAGGACGAGCCGATGCCGTGCCCGGTGAACTCGCGTACGACGCCGTAGTCGAATCTCCTTGCGTAGGACTCGATCACCCGGCCGATAACGTTGATCCGACGACCGGGCTTGACTGCGTTGATCGCACGACGCAGCGACTCGCGGGTCCGGTTGACGAGGTCGCGCACCTCCTGGGAGACCCCCGGGGTGAGGAAGGTGGCGTTGGTGTCGCCGTGCACCCCGTTGAGGAACGCGGTGATGTCGATGTTGACGATGTCGCCGTCCTCCACCACCGTGCTGTCCGGGATGCCGTGACAGATCACCTCGTTGACCGATGAGCACAGCGACTTGGGGAACCCCCTGTAGCCCAACGTGGACGGGTAGGCGCCGTGGTCGCACAGGAACTCGTGGCCTATCCGGTCGAGCTCGTCGGTGGTGACGCCGGGGGCGACGTGCGCGCCCACCAGGTCTCGAGCCGCGGCCGCGAGCTTGCCGGCGACGCGCATCCGCTCGATCGTGTCGGAGTCCTTGACCTCCGGTCCGGTGAACGGCGTAGGGCCGGGCTTGTCGACGTACTCCGGGCGCGGGATGTTCGCTGGCACGGGTCGGCGCGGAGAGATCCTTCCAGGGGCTATGGCAGTCACGGAGGCGAGTGTAGTTTCAGCGCCATGAGCGACTTCTGGTACTGCCTCAAGCACCACGCCGTCGAGAAGAGCGGCAGTGGTTGCACGGTGCGGGACCGCCTCGGTCCCTATGACACCGAGGCGGAAGCCGCCCGGGCGCTGGAGAAGGTCAAGGAGCGCAACGAGGAGTGGGACAACGACCCGAAGTGGAACGACGACGTCCTGGAGGACTGACCAGCCTCGCTCGACGCGGCAGCCGGTGAAGCTACCCGTCACCGTGGCGCTCGTGGCGCGAGCCTGCGCAGGTGTCGACACCGGGTTGGGTGCCGCGCAGGCGCCAGGTCGAGTCAAGGCGCGGCCTGACGTTCAGGGTCGCGTCGCCGTTGGACGGGCGGACCACTCGATAGTCGGTCCAGGATCCACCGCGAAGCCGCCGACGGACCGTGACGAGGCCGTCGCCCGGAGTGACGTCCGCACGCCATGGTCAGCACCGCCGTGAACGGGACCGTCGACCCTGCCTTGTCGGACGGTGGGGCACTCAGGGTGAAGCGTCGTGGGCGGGAGTTCACGATGCCTCCGAGGCACGCCGGGCGGCGAGTGGACTCACGCTCGTCGAGACCCAACCCTCCCGTAGGGTTTTGTGGTGGCCAAGCCGAAGGTGTCTCCGTGGGGGTTCATCGGTCTCAGTGGGATGACCTGCATGCTGTTCCTGGACCTCGGCACCGCCAATGTCGCGCCCTGGTGGGTGACAGTCCTCTTCATGCTGTTGTGGCTGGTGCTGTTCGTGATCGCTCTGCGCTGGTTCATGCCGAACCCCGGGAGGGTGTCGTGGTTGCCGCTCCTTGCGTTCGTGGTGTGGCTCCCCACGATCGTGTGGGGGACGCACTCTCTGGGCTGGGGGAGCTGACGCGGGTCAGCCCCTCGGGGTCACCCGGATCACCGCGTCGTGTCCGTTGGCGTTGGACGTGGTAACCATCAGGTCGTTGTTGGGCAACCTGCTGATCGACCGCATGCGGCCGTACTTGCGCAGTACCGTCGGCGTGCGCATTCCCATGAACGTGCCCGCGGAGCTGAAGCGCATGAACATGACGCGTTTCCCCTTGAGCGAGGCGACGGCGAGGGTGTTCTCGTAGGCGCCCCACTTGCTTCCGCGGACCCAGGCGGCGCCTGAGGTCGCGAGCGTGGGGGAACCGGAGGTCCACCGCGCGCTGTGCTGGGTGCCGGGCAGGCTGTGGTCGGTCATGGGGGTGCTCTCGTCGTAGCCGGGCACCGGGTTCCAGCCGTAGTTGCCACCCGTCCGGAGTCGGTTGACCTCGTCGTCGCGGCTGGTCCCGTGCTCGACCGACCAGAGCGTTCCATCCGCTCGCTGCGCCAGCCCCTGGACGTTGCGGTGTCCATAGGTGAGCAGGTAGCGGGAGTTTGTGTCGGAAGAGGAGATGAAGGGGTTCTCCGGCCACGGCTCGCCGCTGGCCCGGTCGAGGCGCAACGTCTTGCCACCCAGTGACGTCAGGTCCTGCGGGTTGGTCCCCGTCGCTGCGTCCCCGGTGCCCACCATCAACGAGCCGTTGTGCGCGATCAGCAGCCGGCAGCCACCGTGGCGGCCGCTGCTCGAGGGAAGCCCTGTGAGCAGGGCCTGGGTGAGGGTCGCGCTCGTGGCTGCGGTGTTCAGGTGCCAGGCCATGACCCTCACATCGTGTCCGCCCCCGGAGGTGTTGCCTCCCTGGCAGGTGTAGAAGCGCCGGTTGGAGGTGTACCCGGGGTCGATCGCCAGCGACATCAGTCCGGTCTCGCCGGCGGCGAACACGGTGGAGGACGGGAAGTCCACCCGGCGCAACCTCCCGGCGCGCCAGGTGAGCAGTCGCTTCGAGTCGCGTTCGGTGATCAGAATCCGCCCGCCGCGCGTGTACTTGACGTCCCAGGGCAGGTTGAGTCCGCTGACCATCCGGGTCGCCCGCAAGGTGGGCACCGTGCGCGCTGCGGGGCGGGATGCGGGTTCGCTGGTCGAGCGAGTGGAGCCGACGCGAGTGGTCTCGGCCGAGTGTGCCGGTGCGGAGAGAGGGCCGGTGAGGACGGTGGTCAAGCAGACCAGTCCGCCCACGGTGAGAACGAGGTGTCGCATGGGTCAGGCTAGCCCGCAGCTGAACCGTCGGTGGGTGTTTGCCCCGGTCAGGCCATCACGCCGAGGGGCGCGAGCTGGAGATCAGGAAAGAGCGCCGGCACCGACCGGTCCGGGAAACGCTTGCTCACGATCTCTCCGAGGACGTTGCGATAGTCCGTGGTGACCTTGAGGTCGCCGTCCGTCAGGGAACCGCCGGTCAGACCGGGCCAGTTGCCGTAGTACTGGCCCCCCTTCACGCCGGCGCCGGCGACCAGCATCATGTTGCCCCAGCCGTGGTCGAATCCCTGGTTGCCGTTCTCGGCCACGCGGCGACCGAACTCGGAGATGGTGACGACCGTGACCTTCGAACGCAGCTCACCGAGGTCTTCCATGAACGCTTCGAGGGCGAGGGCGAGGCCGGAGATGTTGCTTTGCATATTGCCCCACTGGATGGTGCCGTATCCCTGGTGCAGGTCCCAGTTGCCGGCGTCGATGGCGATCACGTCGGTGCCGATGTTGGCGCGGATCAGCTTCGCGGCGTTCTTCAGAGGTTCGGCGAAGGGGCTCGCGTTCCATACCGTGGGATAGGGGACTGTCGAGTCGGCCATGGCCGCCAGTTGTGCGCCCGGGCCCTTGGAGATCGCCACAGCCTCGTTGGCGCCTGCGGCCAGGGGTCCCTTCGCTCCGGCCCACGCAGTCTGGAGCGATGAGTAGCGCGGGGCCGTGTTGCCCTCGATCCCCGCGATCAGGAGATCGGCGAGATCGTCGGTGGCCAGGACGGGGTTGCTGCCGATGAGGGCCGTGGTGGGGAAGTTCATGCCCAGCTGCACGGCGTCGAGTGTCCCGTTCGCGGGGCCGAGACCGATCATCCGGTTGATCCAGCCGGAGCGTGCGGCGGAGCCCGGTGCGGCGTCCTCCACCTCCTCGATGGCGGAGAAGTGCGAGCGGTTGGGCACGGCGAGCCCGGTCGCCTGGATCGCGGCCAGCCCGCCCGACTTCCAGAGGGGTTCGAGCGGTGCCATCGCCGGGTGCAGACCGAACATTGCGTCCTTGCACAGCAGGGAGCCCACCGGCACGGCCGTCGTGGGCCGCGCCGTGTAGTAGCCCGGGTCGCCGTGAGGTACGACGAGGCCGAGTCCGTCGATCCCGCCGCGGAGGCTGATCACCACCATCGTGTTGCTGCCCGGTGTTCCGGCGAAGGTGGCCTGCATCAGCGCGTCGCCGAACATCTGGGTGACGGCCATGCCACCACCCACGGCGGCTGCAC
>JBDSXU010000393.1:0-1791 GCA_039926005.1 Marmoricola sp. | reverse complement strand
ACGACACTGATCGAGTTGGACACGGTGCTGGACAACGTGGAGGTGAATGCCCGCTGGGCTCCGATGACGTCGTTGTTCAGCCTGGAGACGAGGGCACCGGTCTGGGTGCGCGTGAAGAACGCCAGGGACATCCGCTGGACGTGCCCGAAGACCTTGGTGCGGAGGTCGAAGATCAGGCTCTCCCCGATGCGCGAGGAGAGGAACCCGGACCCCACGCCGAGGACAGCGTCCAGGATCGATACGACCCCCATGGCCAGAGCGAGCCACACGACGAGGCTGGCGTCCTTGCCGATGATGCCGTCATCGAGGATGTGCTTGACCAGCAGCGGGTTGATGACCACCAGTCCGGCGTCGAGCATGACGAAGACCAGGAACATGGCGATCAGGCGTTTGTGGGGTATTGCGAAGCCGGCCACCCGGCGTACGGTCTCGCGGGTCAGCTTCTGGTCGACCACCGTCGGGTCGCGGCGCATCATGCGCATGAGGGTGCCGGGATTGATGGAGCTCATCTGCGGCTCCTTTCCTCCAACTGGTGGAGTCTCATCCGGGTCGAGCCCGGTGTCACTTCGTCTAGCGTGTCAGGCCCCACCGACAAGGTCGCGGAACCTGCGGAGCTGCACCTGACGCTCGGCCAGACGCTGCTGCTCCAGGTCGCGGCCCCCGGCACCCTGGAGCAGGGCCTTGGTCTCCCGAACCGCTCCGACGTCGTTGGCGAAGACAGCCTCGAGCAGGTCCGAGGTGGTGACCTCGAGCTCATCGCGTGGGACGACGACGGTGGCGATGCCCAGCTCTCGGGCTTCGTCGGCCTCGACGTATCTCGCGGTGGCGCAGATCTCCAACGCCCGCGAGTAGCCAACAAGATCTACGAGGGCTTTTGTTCCCGCCAGATCTGGAACCAGGCCGAGGGCGGGCTCCTTCATCGCGAACCTCACGTCGTCGGCCACCACGCGCAGGTCGCATGCCAGGGCGAGCTGGAAACCGGCCCCGATCGCGTAGCCCTGCACCACTGCGACCGAGATGATCCGCGGGTCCGAGAGCCAGATGAAACCGTGCTGGAAGCCGTCGATCGCCTCGAGCACCTGCTCGTCGCTGCCGTGCATGAGGTCGAGGACCGAGTCCTCGCCCTCGAGTCCTTCGGGGCTCAGCAACCGGGTGTCGATGCCCGCCGAGAAGGTGTCCCCGGCGCCCCGGACGACGACAGCCTGCACCTCGTCGGGCAGCTCCTCGCCGATGGCGGCGAGGGCGTGCCACAGCTTCGGCGTCTGGCTGTTGCGGCGTTCGGGCCTCTCGAGGGTGACCGTCAGGGTCGGGCCGGCGAGCTCGACCGCGAGCCCGGCAGCGTGGAGGTCGGTGTCGCAGGGAAGAGCCATGCGGCGAACTCTAGACGGGCTCCTTGGACCTTTGCGGGTGTTGACTGGCGCAGTGACGACGACGAGGCGGGCCCGCGGCCCGTCGAGGCTGCGTCGGCTCCGGCGCCTGCTCCTGGTGGTTCTCGTCGTGGTGCTCGTGTTCTTCGCGGGCGGCGGGTGGTATTTCTCCGGCCGGATCCGCTCCGACGGTCTCGAGGTGAAGTCCTATCCGGTTGAGCGCAACCTGACCCTCACCCCCGCCGCCACTGGGCAACTCAGCATCCGCTCCAGTGACGCGAGGCAGGCGACGATGCTGCGTGCGCCGTCGTCCTACGGGCTGAAGTGGAAGGGCGGTGGCTACGGCCGAGTCTCCGGCCCGGTCCTCTCACAGGGTGGCGGCTCCGTCGTACGACGCTTCGAGGTCGTGACCGGGACCCCCCCG
>JBDSXU010000392.1:0-5739 GCA_039926005.1 Marmoricola sp. | reverse complement strand
GTCCAGGTGCGTGCGTCGCAAGGCGGCGGAGCGAGGAATACCGGGTTGTCTGTCGAGCTTCGCCAACGCGGCGAGGTGCGTGCATGGGCGTCGCCAGGCCCGAGAGTTAGGCGCGACGGGCTACTAGTGGCCCGGTGCTACGCCTCACGCCGGGCGGAACTCGAAGAACGACGAGAAGGAAACGCGTTGCTTGCGCGCGCCGTTCCACCTCATCCTCCAGATGTCGCCGCCACTTTCGTCCAACTTCACGTACGCGACGCTGCCTCCGTTCGGTGACCATGCTGGGTTGAAGTGCTGGATCGGCTCGGACCGCGTGCCGGTGAGGAAGCGGATGTCCTTCAGAGAGTCGGGGTTGCTCCTGTGCACGGCCGACACCGTGGCGACTGCCGAGGTCGCGCCCTCTGGGAGCTCGTGCCCATAGGTCTTGAAAACCACCAGGTCACGGCTCGGGCCTGAACGCGCCGGCGAGACGGAGAACGTGTCCGCGTCCAACACCCAGGGGGTGAGGCGACGGACGTGGGAACCATCGGAGTTCATCCGGAAGGTAGCGCTGTGAACGTCTGCGTGACGCACTCGCACGAACACCACGTAACCGGCTCCCGGTTGTCCTCGAATGCCCCGTCGATGCCACGTTGCGAGAGCCTCGTCAGGTGGCGGCCCTACAGGTCCGTCAGAGGACCGCCGAGGTGGCCGAGTCGTTGGGCTGGTCGAAGGGACCGACGATCCTGGTGAAGACCACATGACGACCTCCGAGCCCACGTGGGCTCCAGGTCCGCCGCGCACGGATCAACAACTTCCGCTCTGCGCATGCTGACACCGCAAGTCCCCTCGAAACGGGCTCACGCCTGCTTCGACGGTCGGACGAAAAGCGTGCACGGGTTCGGTCCAGCCCGCGCCACCCAGACTCCTCCCGTGTCGCACAGACCCTCGGAGGACCGTATCTCGACAAGCGATTCCGTTGTCATGGCACACGATTGCCGCGGAAACGTCACACGGAGCGCGTTCTCGAAACGATTTACGGCGTCCTCGCGGTCCGAAACCCTTGCCATGCCCTGCCCACAGCCACCACGATGACCCGCATGGCCGACAAGACCGCACCCTCCTCCGGTGGCCGGAGCACCCCCACCCTCGATGAGGTGTCCAAGTCGATCATCGAGCAGCTGCAGCAGGACGGACGGCGCTCCTACGCCTCGATCGGCAAGGCCGTGGGCCTTTCAGAGGCGGCCGTGCGCCAACGGGTGCAGCGCCTCACCGAGTCCGGGATCATGCAGATCGTCGCTGTGACCGACCCCCTCCAGCTGGGCTTCGGGCGGCAGGCGATGGTGGGCGTCCACATCAACGGCGCCATCCAGCCGGTGGCCGACGCGCTCTCGGCGATGGAGGAGGTCATCTACGTGGTGATGACCGCCGGCACCTACGACATCTTGTGCGAGGTCGTGAGCACCGGCGACGAGGAGCTCCTCGAGCTGGTGTCGGGACGCATCCGGTCGGTGCCCGGCGTACGCAGCACAGAGACGTTCATGTACCTCAAGCTGGCCAAGCAGACCTACTCGTGGGGCGTCCGCTGAGCTCCGAAGCGGGCACCGACGACTACCGGTCCCTGTCCCTGTGGCACGAGACCGCCGGAGACGACTTCGTCACGCGTGCCGCTCTGCCCGGCCCCACGTCCTACGACGTGGTGGTCGTCGGCGCGGGACTCACGGGACTGTGGACGGCGTACTACCTGCGCAGGGCCGACCCGTCGCTGCGGATCGCCGTGCTCGAACAGGAGGTCGCCGGCTTCGGTGCGTCCGGGCGCAACGGCGGCTGGTGCAGCGCCCTGTTCCCCACAGCGTGGAACCGGCTGGTGAACGCGTCGTCGGCCGACGGTGTCCTGCGGATGCACCGCGCGATGCAGGAGACGGTGCGCGAGGTCGGCCGCGTCGCCCGGCTCGAGGGCATCGACGCGCACTTCCACCAGGGCGGCACGGTCACGCTGGCCCGGACGCCGGTGCATCTCGACCGCCTCCGTGCCGGTGTGCGGACCGGCCGTGGTCGCGGGTTCACCGAGGACGACGAGCGGATGCTCGAGCCCGACGAGGCACGCGCGATGCTCGCGGCCGAGTCCGTCCTGGGCGGCACGTTCACGCCGCACTGTGCAGCGATCCACCCGGCCCGGCTCGTGCGCGGGTTGGCCCGGGTCGTTGAGGCCGAAGGGGTCTCGATCTTCGAGAAGACCCGCGTGCACCGCATCGGACCGGGCCACGTCCAGACCGATGCGGGCGTGGTGAGCGCCGGGATCGTGCTGCGCGCGACCGAGGGCTACACCCCTCGCCTAGAGGGACTCAGGCGGACGGTGGTTCCGGTGTACTCGCTGATGGTTGCGACCGAGCCACTCGACGATGCCACGCTGGACTCGATCGGCCTGGCGGACCGGCCGACGTTCTCCGACGGGCGGCACCTGATCATCTACGGCCAACGCACGGCCGACGGCCGGCTCGCGTTCGGGGGTCGCGGTGCGCCGTACCACTTCGGGTCACGCATCCGGTCCTCCTACGACGTGGAGCCGCGGGTCTTCGAAAATCTCCGCAGCGTGCTGCGGCAGCTGCTCCCCCAGCTGGGAGAGGCCCAGTTCACCCATCAGTGGGGTGGCTGCCTCGGTATCGCCCGGGACTGGGCTGCCTCGGTCGGGCTCGACCCTGCCACCGGGATCGGTTGGGCGGGCGGGTATGTCGGGGACGGTGTCGCAACCACCAACCTCGCGGGACGCACCCTGGCCGACCTCGTCACCGGCGAAGCAAGCGATCTGGTCTCGCTCCCCTGGGTCAACCACCACAGCCGCACTTGGGAGCCCGAACCGCTGCGTTGGCTGGGCATCAACGCCGGGCTGCGTGCGATGACCCTCGCCGACGCAGAAGAGGCCCGCACCGGCCGCGCCAGCCGTCTCGCGCACCTGATGGCCCCGCTCACCGGTGGACACTGAAAGGCCGCAGCGAACTAGCCGAGCCCGGACCGGACCCGCTCTCGCCCGCGCAAAACCGACCCTGTTGAGCAATCGGGCCGGTATCGTCCCGGTAGGCACTCGAAGGGTTCAGGAATGATCAAGGGCGAACTGGGCTCCGACGGTGAGCGACTTCGGCATCGACCGACAGCTGCACCCCAGATGGCCATCGACCCGGCCTCCAAGGCGATCATCGAGCAGCTGCAGCAGGATGGTCGTCGTTCCTACGCGAGCATCGGCCAGTCCCTGGGACTCACGGAGGAGGTCGTCCGCCAACGGGTCACCGCGCTGATCGATGCCGGCGTGATGCAGATCGTGGCGGTGACTGATCCGCTGCAGCTCGGCTTTGCGTGCCAGGCGATGATCGGCGTCATCGTCGAGGGCGAGCTCAAGCCGGTCGCCGAGGCGCTCGCGGCCATCGAAGAGGTGGACTACGTCGTGATCACTGCTGGTGGCTTCGACATCCTTGCCGAGGTGGTGGGCCAGAGCGACGCCCACCTGCTGGAGCTCGTCACCGCCCATATCCGGCCCATCCCCGGCGTGGTCTCCATCCACACGTTCCTGTATCTGGAACTGCAGAAGCAGACCTACACGTGGGGTGTGCACGACTGACCCTGAGGCGACGCTGCCCGGGGCTCAGGCCTGCTCGACGTTGATCTGCTTCTCGGCGTACCACTTGCGGATGACCTTCTTGTCGAACTTGCCGACGCTGGTGCGTGGCACCTCGTCTATGAAGGCCCAGGAGTCCGGCAGCTGCCACTTGGCGAAGTCCTTGCTCAGGAACTCGCGCAGGTCGGCGGGTGTGAGCGTGGCTCCCTGGCGCAGGACGACCGAGGCCAGTGGGCGCTCGTCCCACCGCTCGTCCGGAATGCCGATGACTGCGGCCTCGACGATGTCGTCGTGTGCCATCAGGGCGTTCTCGAGGTCGACCGAGGAGATCCACTCGCCACCGGACTTGATGACGTCCTTGGCACGGTCGGAGAGCCGGATGTAACCGAGCTCGTCGATGGATCCGACATCACCCGTGCGCAGCCAGCCGTCGTGGAACCTCTTCTCGGCTTCCGGGTCGTCTGACTCGTAGTAGCTCGCAGTCACCCACGGCCCGCGGACCTGGAGCTCGCCCACGGCCTTGCCGTCCCAGAGCTGTTCGGTGTCGTCATCGCCGACGATCCGTCCCTCGACCCCACAGGCCACCCGGCCCTGGCTGCCGCGATAGTTCCACTGGGCGTCTCCCTCGGCTCCCACCGGCGCGAGTCCCGCCGAGGCCACCGGGGAGGTCTCGGTCATCCCCCACGCCTGCAGCACGAGCAGCCCGTGCCGCTCCTGCAGTGCCTTCTGGAGAGACACGGGTACGGCGGACCCTCCGCACAGGATCAGGCGCAACGACTCCGGCTTCTTCTCGGGGTTCTCGTCCAGGTAGCCGAGTACGTCGTTCCACACGGTCGGCACGGCGCCGGAGACGGTCGGCTTGCTCACTGCCATGAACCGGCAAAGCGGCTCGGCCTGAAGCCAGCGGTCGGGCATGCACAGCGTCGCCCCACTCATCAACGCCGCATAGGCCAGGCCCCAGGCGTTGGCGTGGAACATGGGGACGATCGGGAGGACCCGGTCGTGGAAGCTGAGGCCGCTGATGTTGCCGGTGGTGACCATCTGCGAGTGCAGCCATGCGGAACGGTGGCTGTAGACCACCCCCTTGGGGTTCCCGGTGGTGCCGCTGGTGTAACACATCGCGGCGGCGTCGCGCTCGTCGATCTCGGGCCAGTCGAACTCCTCGGACTGCTCGGCCAGCACGTCCTCGTAGAGGAGCACCTCCTTGCCGCTCGCACGCAGCGAGTCGAGGTCGGCCGACGCCGCGTCCGGACCGGCGACGAGCACGTGGTGGACGGTCTTCATCTCGGGCAGGTGTGGCGCCAGCAGGCCGACCAGCGAGTCGTCGACGATGACGATCTGGTCCTCTGCGTGGTTGGCGATGTAGACGAGCTGTTCGGGGAAGAGCCGGATGTTGAGGGTGTGCAGCACCGCACCCATCGACGGGATCGCGAGATAGGCCTCGAGGTGCTCGGCGTTGTTCCACATGAAGGTGCCGACCCGCTGGTCGCCCTCGATCCCCAGTGAGCGCAGCCCGTTCGCCAGTTGCGCGGCACGCTTGCCGAGCTCGGCGTACGTCTGGCTCCGAATGCCGCCGCTCGTGGCGGTGATCACCTCGGAGTCACCGTGCACCGTGGTGCCGTGCTTCATCAGCGAGCCGATGGTGAGCGGGCCGTCCTGCATGGTGCTGCGCATCGATGTCCTCCGTGTCCGTGACGGTAGTCACCAGAGCCTCCCGCACCACGCATGCCAAATCCAGAGCACGGCCCATCGAAGCGATGCAGGACCTGTCTTCGGAGCGTCGCCGCGCGGCCCGAGTCCAGGGTTGCTGCTTCCAGCACGAGCGTGGACGACTACGACATGCTGGCCACGACCCCGAACACGTTGCGAGTGCAACCGGAGGACCACCAGTGAGCTTCACGACGAGACCCACCCTGGAGGGCACCTTCGGAATGGTCTCCTCGACGCACTGGCTCGCTTCTTCCTCGGCCCAGCGGATGCTCGAGCTCGGCGGCAACGCGTTCGACGCGGCGGTCGCCGGAGGTTTCGTCCTGCACCTCGTCGAGCCCCACCCGAACGGTCCCGGCGGCGACCTCCCGGCCATCATCTCCACGGCGCAGGACCCTTCCCCGCTGGTGCTGTGCGGCCAGGGTCCGGCCCCGGCCGGGGCG
>JBDSXU010000391.1:0-5792 GCA_039926005.1 Marmoricola sp. | reverse complement strand
CGTGGAGTTGAACAGGTCGTAGGCGGGTACCGGCATCTCGCCGCTGCCGTCGGCGGCGCGCACCCTGGGTCTGGTCACCGGCACCCGGCGCCCACCCAACGTGACCGAGCCACGCTCGGTGCCGTGCCGGGTCGCCACCCGATCCGAGTCCTGCTTGCCCCGCGGTCCGCACACCGCGCTCACGTCGGCCTGCATCAGCTGGCCCATCACCTGCAGTCCCGCACCGACCGCGAGGGCCAGCAGCCCCTCGCGCATGTCCTCGGCGATCTCGTCCATCGCCACGCTCACCTGCTCCGGCATGGCAAGCGCGCTCGCGTCGCCCGTCTTGGTCTGATACTTCTTGGTCACGGTGGTCCCCTGTCTCCTTGGGTCGTCTTTGGCGGACGCCCAACACCTACCGCAAGGCAGGCATCAGGCGGGGGACCGCCACCTCAAGTTCCACGAGATCCGGGACAACCTCGCGATGTGGTCAGACGCCGAATCGTCTGTAACCGCGCGTCAGGTTTCGAGTGCACGAAAAAGATCGCATCGTGCTCGCGGGATATGTGGCACCCACAGCGCCTGAACCAGATGGGTTGGCTGGGGAACAGGTGGCTGGGAACGCGCTAGCTGGCGGTCCCGCGGGCGGCGGCCTTCGCTTGGAGATCGAGAACCACTTCCGGGTCGCGCAGGGTTGTCACGTCACCAAGTTCGCGTCCTTCCGCGATGTCTCGCAGCAGCCGACGCATGATCTTCCCGGACCGGGTCTTCGGCAGGTCATCCGCCCAGATGATCGACTTTGGTCGGGCCAGTTTTCCGATCTTGGCCGCCACATGTTCGCGGATGTCGCTGGCCACCTGGTCGTCGCCCTTGACATCGCCGTTGAGAGTGACGAACGCGACGATCGCCTGTCCGGTCAGAGTATCTGCCTCGGCGACGACGGCGGCCTCGGCCACCTTCTCATGCGCGACTATCGCTGACTCGACCTCTGCGGTGGACAGTCGGTGCCCGGACACGTTGATCACATCGTCGGTGCGTCCGATGATCCAGTAGTAGCCGTCGCTGTCGCGACGGGCTGCGTCGCCCACCAGGTAGGTGCGCGGTCCGAAGCGTTCGAAGTAGGTGGAAACGAATCGCTCGTCGTCCCCGTACAGTGTGCTGGCCATGGCCGGCCACGGCTCGGTGATGACGAGCAGCCCCGTGCCCTCCTCGATCTTGTTGCCGTCTGGGTCCACTAGCGCTGCGCTGATGCCCGGCAACGGATGGGTGGCCGAACCGGGTTTGGTCGCGGTCATGCCGGCCAGCGGAGCGATCATGATCTGGCCGGTCTCGGTCTGCCACCAGGTGTCGACCACGGGACACCGCTCGCGCCCGATCACCTTGTGGTACCACAGCCATGCCTTGGGGTTGATCGGCTCGCCGACCGATCCGAGCAGGCGAAGGGAGGACAGATCGTGCTTGTTCGGGTGCTCGACGCCCCATTTCATGCAGGCGCGGATTGCCGTGGGAGCGGTGTAGAAGATCGTGACGCCGTAGCGCTCGATGATCTCCCACCAGACGTCTTTGGCGGGATAGTCGGGCGCGCCCTCGAAGATCACGCTGGTAGCGCCGTTGGCCAACGGGCCGTAGACAATGTAGGAGTGCCCGGTCACCCATCCGACATCGGCGGAACACCAGAAGACGTCGGACTCCGGGTGGAGGTCGAAGACGTCCCGATGGGTGGCGGCCACCCCGGTCAGGTAGCCGCCGCTGGTGTGCACGATGCCCTTCGGCTTCGCCGTTGAGCCGGAGGAGTAGAGGATGAACAGCGGATGATCGGCCGGCATTGGGTCTGCCGGGCAGTCCGGCGCGCTGCGGTCGAGCAGCTCGTCGTACCAAACGTCGCGCCCTTCCTGCATATCGCACTCGGTCTGGGTGGCCCGCACTACAACGATGATCTCCAGGCTCGGCAGATCGGACATGACCTTGTCGACTACGGGCTTGATGGGCGCCGTTTTGCCCTTGCGGCGGGCGCCGTCGACGGTGATCAGGGCCTTCGCATTCGAGACCTCCATGCGTTCGCGCACCGACTCGGGAGAGAAGCCGCCGAAGACGACGTTGTGCGGTGCGCCGATGCGCGCGCAGGCCAGCATCGCGACGACGGCCTCTGGGATCATCGGGAGGAAGATGCCGACGGTGTCGCCCTTCGACACACCGAGGTCCTTGAGTCCGTTGGCGAGGCGCTGCACGTCGCGGTGCAGGTCGGCATAGGTGATGACCCGTTCCTCGCCCTCCTCACCTCGCCAGTGGTAGGCCACCCGGTCGCCGTTGCCCGCCTCCACGTGGCGGTCTACGCAGTTGTAGGAGACGTTCAGCTCGCCGTCTGAGAACCACTTGTAGAACGGCGGGTTCGAGTCGTCGAGCACCGTCGTGAACGGCCGGTGCCAGTGCAACTCCCGGGCTCGCTCGGCCCACCAGCCTTGGGGATCCCGCTCGGCCTCGGCGTAGACGGCGGGGTCGCGGATGAGTGCCTGCTCACGGAACTGAGTTGGAGGCTCGAACTCCTCGACCTGCAAAAGCTCCTCGAGCACCTTCTCAAGCTCTTCGGCACTCTTGACGAGGTTGGCGTCGTCCTTCATCTATGACTCCCAAGTAAGGCTCTCATCGAGAGGGACCGGGGCACCTGCCGGTTGTCGGCACCAGGTGTATACGACACCAGTGGTTTGATCCGTTCGTGAGAGCGCAACTGAGAACCTAGCAGGCGGTCGTGGCGTGGGTCACACTAGGTTGGAGCGACCAGGCACCGCGGGGTCAGTGCGTCGAGAACAAGGCTTTGCCCGTGGTAGCACAACAGGTCAACGCATAGTCAGATCCCGTTGTCATCGTTCACCGGGACAAGACCAGTCCGGTTAGGACCGTGAGCCCACATGAGTCGCTGATGTCTGCAGATCACATGGAAGAGGGAGCCGCAAGACGTCCAGCGAACCATAGGCGCCAGCGAGGAGCGCCCACGGACCTGACTGTGGCCGCCTCTCCGAGACCCGGCACCCGACACCTGCCCCCGCCTGCGGTGCGGCGCATTCTTCGGAACCGAGACCGCGTCGATGTGTCGGCCGACAGCTGCGGCCGCTCGATTGGTCCCGCTCCGTGGCCGCATCGGTCGAGTCCTCTAGGACCGCCCTGAATCCGGACCTAGGTTTCGCGGGCACCCTCCGGTGAGCAACGTGACCCGATTCGCGAGCTCCTTCGGTGCGTCTTGTCGGCCCGTTGCGGTAGGGACCGGATCTTGTAGCATCCTGGGCAGCGAGATGCTGAACTGGAGCTGGCGGCCCGCGGCCGCGCGGCGCGCTCTGGGGCGGCCTGGCCGCAAATCCTCCTTCCAACCAACAGGGAGTAACCAACACGGAGGTTTGCCATGGCAGGTTCGGCTATTGTCGGCGGTGCGCGCACGCCGATCGGGAAGTTGTCCGGAGCGCTCAAGAACTTCCAAGCGGTCGATCTCGGCGGCCTAGCGATCAAGGTGGCTTTGGAGAAGTCCGGTGTTAGCGGCGATCAAGTTGACTACGTGATCATGGGGCACGTCATTTAGGCAGGGGCCGGCCAGATCACCGCCCGGCAGGCTGCGTCGTGAATCACAATCGGCGCCCAAGCGAGCTGAAAGTCGGGATCGAGGTGGCGGACATGCGGGGTCAGGTAGTTGTGGTCACCTTCGTCGTGCGGCGTGAGATGGGGCGTGAGCGGTCGTGAGCGGATCGGTGCTCCTCGTGTGGCACGAGGACCTGATGAAGTACGACCTGGGGGGCACCCATCCGATGCACCCGGGCAGGCTCGAGATGACCATGGCTCTGGCTCGCGACCTGGGCGTGCTGGCGCGTCCCAACCTGCGGGTCGTCGCCCCAGACCCTGCTTCCGACGAGGTCTTGGCGCTCGTGCATGACCCTGGGTACATCGCGATGGTGCGGGGGGCGCCGCTGCGACAGTTCGCCGAGCTGCTCGCCACTTACGGACTGGGCGGCCAGGACAACCCAATTTTCGACCTGATGCACGATGCGTCGGCGCTCGTCACCGGCGCCACCGTGGAGGCGGTGCGGGCGGTGCGCAGCGGCGAGGTAGACCACGCGGTCAACCTCGCAGGCGGCCTTCATCACGCGATGCCGTCGAGGGCGTCGGGGTTCTGCGTCTACAACGACGCGGCCGTCGCCATCGCGTGGCTTCTAGGCGATGGTGTACGTCGAGTGGCTTACGTCGATGTGGACGCCCATCACGGGGACGGGGTGGAAGCGGCCTTCTACCACGACCCGCGGGTGCTGACGATCAGCCTGCACGAGAGCGGGTACACGGCCTTCCCGGGCACCGGCTTTCCGCAGGACGTGGGTGGGCGAGACGCGGAGGGTAGCGCGATCAACGTCGCGCTGCCCGCGGGTACCGGTGACGCTGGCTGGCTGCGGGCGTTCCACGCCGTGGTGCCGCCGCTGGTGCGGGCATTCGAGCCGGAGTTCCTCGTCACCCAGCTTGGCTGCGACACCCATCGGCTGGATCCCCTGGCCCAGCTCGACCTCACCGTCGACGGGCAGCGGGTCTGCTACGCGGCGTTGCACGAGCTGGCGCACGAGGTGTGCGGCGGCCGCTGGGTCGCGGTCGGCGGCGGCGGCTACTCGCTCGATGACGTGGTGCCGCGATCGTGGACGCACCTGCTGGCGGAGATGACCGGCGAACCGCTGGATCCGGGAACGGCCACCCCCCAGAGTTGGCGCGAACTGGTCCGAGCGCGGATGGGCACTGCGGCGCCGGAGCTCCTCACCGACGGCGCCGACCCGACGTACCGTGGCTGGGATGCCGGGTCGGGCGACCCGGAGGACCGGGTCGACCGGGCGATCGCCGCAGCCCGGCTCGCGGTGTTCCCGGAGCACGGCCTCGACCCCTTCGACCCGCGATGAGCGCCATCAACCCCCGCAGCGGGTGGCAGCGGTCGTCCTGGCTGCCGGGGGACCCGTGCACCTGCTCTCGATCCCGACTGGACGCTGACCGGCTCATCAACAGGCAGGGCTTTCCCAGAGCCGATCAGGTTTCGCTGGCACCCTGACTTGAGGCACTACCGCAAGGAGCAGCTCTCCGCTACATGTCCATGCCGCCGTTGACGCCCCACACCTGGCCGGTGATGTAGGCGGCGCCGTCCGCGGCGAGGAAGTGGACTACGCGGGCGATCTCCTCGGGACGGCACAGGCGCCCGATGGGGATCTGGGACTTGACCCTGTCCAGTGCCTTCTCCGGGATGGCCTCGACCATCTCGGTGGCCACGTAACCGGGTGTCACGGTGTTCACGGTAAGGCCGATCCCCTCGTGGTCCTGTTTGCCCGACCGCTTGAGGATGAAGGCTGCTTCCTTCGCCAGGGTCTTGGTCAGCCCATGCAGGCCTGCCTTGGAGGCGGCGTAGTTGGCCTGGCCGATGTTTCCTGTCTCGCCGATGACCGAGGAGACGAAGATGATGCGACCGGTGCCGCGTTCGGTCATGTGCTCCAGCGCCGGTTGGGCCATGTAGAACGACCCGGAGAGGTTCACCGCGAGCACCGTGTCCCAGTCCTCCACCGACATCTGCATGGCCATCTTGTCGATGGTGATGCCGGCGTTGTTGACCAGGATGTCCAGGCGGCCGTGCTGGTCGAGCACTTCCTGGACCACCCGGCTGCAGTCCTCGGGGTGGGAGACGTTGCCCTGATGGACGGTCGCGCGCACCTCGCTGCCGAAGTCCCTCTCGAACTCCTTGACAAACTGCTCCGCGCGCTCACGGTTGCCGCTGTAACCGGCGGCGACCGAAGCCCCCTGGCTAGCCAGGC
>JBDSXU010000390.1:0-2440 GCA_039926005.1 Marmoricola sp. | reverse complement strand
GCCGGCCGCTCCGGAGTACTCCGAGTTCACCGGACCCACGTTCTCCTCCGACGGCAAGGTGCTCTTCGTCAACATCCAGACCCCCGGCATCACCTTGGCGATCACCGGCCCGTGGGAGAAATACCTCAGCTGACCCGGATCAGGTTCGACCCGAAGCAACCAGCGAGACTCATGTCCGCCTCATAACCCCTGATCCACGTCGAGGACCGAACAACGCGTCGAGTGCTACTCAAGTCCAGGCCCGGCCTATGCATGGGTGGAAGAACCATCGAGCAGCGAGCGTTGTCATCCGAGGCCACGCCTTCGTCCAGAACCTCCGCCGCGGCCCACGAGCTCGCGGTCGCCACCGCGCAGCCGTTCCGGTTCGCCACCGCCTTCGACGAACTCGGACCCGCCCTGTGACCGACACGAGCCCCAGGTTCCTCCTCGGCATGGCCCGCGATCGAACAGCGAAACAGCGCCGTCAGTCCTCGTGCTCGGAGGAGAGGGAGTCCCCGAGGTCGGATTCGTCATCGTCGTCGTCCTCGTGTTGACCGGCTGTGGCGCACCGGTCATCCCCGTGGTCGTCCCTGTCCTCGCTGGCGATCTCGTCGTTGTCGGCCTCGTTGCCGTCCTTGACGCCGTCTGCCGTCGCTGTCTGCCTCGTGGACGTTGGTGTGCTGTTCGTTCTCGTCCTCGTCGGCCACGCCGTTGGTCAGCGTCCTCGTCGCCGTCACGCACACCGTCGTAGTCGGTGTCGGCGTCGCGTACGTTCGTCGAACTGCGACCGTCGTTGACTGGCCTTCCAGCCTGACGCCTTGCGTCGGTTCGAACTGGTGTTCTGGGGGTACTACTGAGCAACCATCCGGTTTGTTTCAGGGAGGAACAACATGGCAACCATCTTGTGGATCATCGCGGTCGCGCTCGTCATCAGCGGCATAGTGACCCTGGTTCGCGGTCAGGTGCTGTTCGGTGTCCTGCTCATCGTTGTGGGGCTCCTGGTCGGTCCAGGTGGTGTCAGCATCTTCACCTGAGTCTCGTCAGACCGGTGCAGCTCAGCCCAGTTGGGCTGGGCTCGTGCCGTTGCGGGTGATGAGGAAATAGTCACCGATGACGTCGCCGAGGAGTGCCCCGGCGCGGATGTCGCCGGGGTAGTGGCCACGCGAGTAGTCGATTTGGGCCTCGGTGGGGCGGTACTGGGCTTCGCGGTCGGGCAACATGGTGCCGAGAACGGTCAGTGACGCAGCCCCCGCGGTGGCGTGTCGCGAGGGGTAGGAGCATGGGCACTTCTGACCGGTCGTGACCGTTTGGTCCGTGCGGAGTGCCGGCATCTTCACATTCGGCGCGGACGAGCCGACTTGACGCCGAGGTCGTCGGCGACCTGCTTGGACATCTTCAGCAGCGCCCGCTCTTCAGCCTTCAAGGCTGCACCGGTCGAGGGTGCGAGGACCTCTCGCTGGTCGTGGACGTAGAGCTTCCAGATGTCCTTCCTGCCGTAGGACTCCAGGGGTTCATGCGGTTCTCCGGAGATGCTCGTGTGCAAGGTGTGTCGAAACTTCGCGAGCTCCTTCTACAGCTGGCCATCGCCGACCTTCTGGTCCTGGCGGCGGCTCGTTCGTGGGCTACCGCACCGCCCGGGCGGCGCTCGACCCGGTAGAGGTCTACCGTCGCATCGCACTCGGCGCCGAACCGGAGTCAGGCGGGCGTCCCCCGGTCGAGGACCGCGATGATGAGCTCTCGCGGCTGGGCCACACGCTGAATGACCTGCTCGCACGCATCGATGCGGGCGGCCCGTGAGCGGCGGTTCCTGGCCGACGCAGCCCATGAACTGCGCACCCCGCTGACGTTGATGACCTCCGAGCTCGACTGGGCCGCCCATCGGCGTCGCACCCCCGAACAGATGTCGGAGGTCATCGAGTCGATGCGCACCCAGGTCGCGTGGCACGGAGCGGGCCAACGCCGAGAGTGCTCGGCCGAGAGAGGAAGCGGCCTTCAACTGGCCACGCCACTCGTAGCTCTGAGTAGGCCATGACGCTGGCGGTGCCCAGCCGCCCGTCACCGCGGGACCCTCACCCTCGGCTGCGCCGGCGTCTACGGCTCGTTCCTGCGGGACGCTGAGGCCGGCTCGGAAACGCTACGGCGGCGTAGACGTCCGGACCATCCTCGTCGAGCTGGGCCGCCGCGGGCTCGTCGTGGGACAAGGAGGACAAGATCACCGATGTCGCACTCGGCGTGCCGGACAAGTCGCCGGAAAGACCCGCGAGATCAGACGAGGTCCCTGCCGTCGGGCGTGATCCAGTAACGTTTCTCGCGCCCGGGTGTTTCGGCTGTTTCTCTGGAGGGTGTGAACAATGGTTTCTCGACTTGCGATCGTCAATCGAGGTGAGCCCGCGCTACGGCTCATCCGGGCAGTCCGGCAGCTGAACGAAGAGGGCAGCCATGACATCAGCGTGATCGCGTT
>JBDSXU010000389.1:0-2859 GCA_039926005.1 Marmoricola sp. | reverse complement strand
GGTTCTTGAGGGACAAGTTCGGTAGAAGAACTCAGGTGGGCAAGTGGCACTCCCCGAAATCGACACCAGCGTCGGACATTCCTTCGGCCTCGAAGTCGACGGCGTCTTCAGTACTCGCCTCACCGAGGTCACCGGTCTGAAGATGGAGCGTGACGTCGTCGAGGTCAAGGAGGACGGTCCTGATGGGACGGCCATCGTGCGCAAGCTCCCCGGTCGTTGGAAGACCCCGGAGGTGACACTGACACGAGGACTCACCTCGGACAACAGCTTCGCGAAGTGGGTCAAGGACTCCCAACCCGGAGGGGCGGACGGAATTCTCAGGAACGGGGCCATCACCGTTTTCGACCGCGCGGGTGCCCTCATCGAGAAGTACCTGTTCACGAAGGCCTGGCCGAAGAGTCTCGAGATCAGCACGACCTTCGACGCCGGAAGTACGCCGACGCTGCGCGAGCGACTCGTGCTGGTGTGCGAGCGCATCGAGCCTGCGTGACCCGATACGAGTGCTCACCCGACGTTGTGAGGGCTGTCGACGCTCCCCTCAATGGGCGACCGGCAAGGTGATCGTGAAGGTGCTGCCCTGTCCGAGTGTCGACTCGACCTCGACCGCTCCCCGGTGTCGCTCGACGATGCGCTTGACGATGGCCAGGCCGAGGCCTGTGCCGGGCTGTGCGACGGCTTCGGGGTTGTTGGAGCGGAAGAACTCGGTAAAGAGCTGGGTCTGGTCCTGCTCCGATATCCCGAGCCCTTGGTCGGCCACCCGCAGGACCACCACGTTCGCACCTGATTCAAGACTGATCCGGACCCGACGCCCCTCGGGGGTGTACTTGACGGCGTTGCTGACTACGTTGAGCACGACCTTGTCGAGCTCCTCGCGCTCGCCCAGAGCCAGTACGGGCTCCTCGGGTACGGTCACTTCGACCGCGAGGTTCTTGTTCTCCACGAGGAGCGAAGTCATGGCGACGGCCTCGCGCACCAGTTCGACGAGGTCGACACTGTTCTGGGCGAGCGGCTTCTGCGCCTCGCCGATCTTGCGGAGCAGGAGCAGGTCCTCGATCACCCGCGACATGCGCTGCGACGCCCGTCCGATCGCAGCCAACGACGGGCGGGCCTGGTCCCCGACCCCCTCGGTGTCTGACTCGAGCATCTCGAGGTGTCCCGCAACAGTCGTGAGTGGACTCTTCAGCTCGTGGGAGACGGTGGCAATGAGCTGGCTCTTGTAGGTGTCAAGCGCCTGGAGCTCGGCGACAAGGGCGTGCTCACGCTCAAAGGTCCGCGCGTTCAGCGTGGCGCGCCCGAGATCGTGGCCGATGTCGAGGAGTGCGGAACGCTCGACTTCGGTCCACTCGTGCCGTGCGTCTTGCCGGGTCAACACGAGGCTGCCCATGTGCTCGGGACCGGCGCCGAGCGGGACGAAGACCAGGGAGGACATCGCAATGCCTTGCAGGAGATCGACGATCTGGTGGAACTGCTCGGGCTCCATCATCGGGGGGACTGGTTGGTCGACGCCTATGGTCACCACGACCTGCTGGTTCCAGCAGTAGCTCGCCGATTGAGCGGCGAACTCGACGATCTCCGCCGGCAGCACGAGGTCGAGGCCCTCCGGGGTGTGCATCCGACCACTGCGGTTCTCCTCGATGATGGTCTGGATCCACAGACCGCTCGCGCGGAAGCCCTCCACGAGCGTGTGTTCGCACGCTTCGAGCAGGCCGTCGAGGCTGAGCTGGGCGCTGGTCGTGCGGACGACTTCCTTGACCATGTTGGCCATGGCCACCTGTTCCGCGAAGGCGTCGCGCTCCACGGCGGAGAGAACGGCTCGACTCGCCAGGGCAGCGAACCTCTCGAGTACGCGTCGTCGCTCGGGCAATGGGCGCCGCCCGTCGATCGGTTCGTCGAATGCGAGAGTGCCCCGCAACTCGCCGCCGTCGTCATACAACGGAGCCACCAGCATGTCGAGCGGGTGCCAGGCATCCGGGTCTGCGCTGATGACCACGTCGGGGACGACCCACCCGCCCTCGGCGCCGATCGAGCTGCGCTCCTGTGGGAGGAACCGGAGGTTGCCCCAGTCCTCGGCCTGCGCGAGCTCCTCGACCATCAGGCTCAGGAGGAGGCGCGTACCGACCGCCTCGGGCAGTCCCGTGTCCACGACGAGCTCGAGCTCCTCACCACGTCGGATCCGGATGGCAGCCACGGCGAATCCGGCCACGGCAACGACACCGTCGGCGATCAGCTGGAGGTTCTCCACGAGAGTGTCCGGCATCAGCCACGCCGGGGACGGGGGGACGAGCGCATTCGATGGCAGCGCAGGCAGGTCCGTCGTTGGCATGGTCCCCCTCATTGACCCGTTCAGGTTGACATACCCATCCTCATATTTCGGGCAAATAACAGGTTCCCTCCGGAGGCCACCGCGTAGAAGCGCTGCGTGCGAACCGCGCCCTTGACCGCGGTGTCCGTACACGGTTCGATCGGGTCAAGGCAGATCCAGAAGGGCTCGACCGATGACTGGAATTCTTCCTCGGCTGCCGGCCGACGCGCCGACTGGGACCTCGACGCCCCTGGCCAAACGGCAGCGGCTGATCGCCCCCACCTCGTCGAGTGGCCCTCAGCCACCCTCGGGACCGCTGCCACTGGCCGTGGCGCCGATCGACTCACCAGAGACGTTCCAGGCCATCTCCACCCCCGCCGGTGACCTGGTTGCCAACGGCCGAGTGGCCAAGTTCCTGATCGACCGGCGGGACCCGGGGGCGCTGTCGGTGCGCTTCGTCAACGGCAACTTCACCGAGAACGGAAAGGTGCCGGAGGCAGCCAGGTTCCACTACTTCTTCGGCCGTGCGGCGTTCGACATCCCCGAGTCGCTCGACA
>JBDSXU010000388.1:0-2552 GCA_039926005.1 Marmoricola sp. | reverse complement strand
CCTACGCCGCCCTGGGGTTCGACTACCTGGAGGCGCTGCCCGTGCTCCACGACCGCTACTGGGCGGGCGTTGCGATGAACCGCCCCAAGGAGTACTGGATGTGGGGCAACTTCGCCGCGCTGGTCTTCAGCGCTGGACCGATGCTCGGCGCTGGGCTGTCGATGCTGGGCCGGCGGGTGCGCCCCCTCGACGTCGGACCCGATGCGGTTCGGGCGACGAAGTGGCTCGTGGTCGCCACCCTGCTGATGCTGCTCGCCGCCGACCTGTCCCAGATGAGCAAGGGCGAGGTCGAACGGATCTGGCTGCCGTTCGTGCCGTGGCTGCTGATCTCCTGTGCCCTGCTGCCCGAGCGGTGGCGGAGGATCGGCCTGGCGGTGCAGGTGGTCACGGCGATCGTCGTGCAACACCTGCTGTTCACCGGCTGGTGAGCCTGGTCTCACCTCAGCGGACAGACCCCCGCAGTGGCGCGGCGGCGAACTCCACGATGCCCTGCTCAGGGGTGATCGCGGCCGTGAAGTCGAGCTCGGTCGTGGCCAGTGCCGGGGAGGCTACGACATGGCGCACGTCGCCGGGGCGGTAGTCCCCCGTCACCTCGGGCTTCGGACCGCCCGAGGCCTCGGCGAGGATCTCGGCGACCCGCAGGATCGGCACGGGAGTCCCCGAGCACACGTTGTAGGCAGACCACGACTCGGCGGCCCGGTCGGTGACCGCCTCGATAGCGAGCAGGTTGACGCGGGCGACGTCGTGGACGTGTACGAAGTCACGCATCTGGCCTCCGTCCTCGAACACGCGCGGAGCCTTCCCGGACTCCAGTGAGGACCGGAAGATCGCGGCCACGCCGGAGTACGGGGTGTCCCGGGGCATGCCGGGGCCGTAGACGTTGTGGTACCTCAACCCGATGGCGCGCGCACCTGCCTGCCGCGCCCACGCCAGCGTGTAGTGCTCTTGGGCGACCTTGCTCGCCGCATAGCTGCTCCGCGGGTCGAGGCGGGCGTCCTCGGGCACCAGCTCCCACCCCAGGGCCCGATCACAGTGCGGGCAGTGGTTCTCGAAGTCGCCCCCATCGAGGGCTGCCCGGCTGCGGACCCTCGGCAGCTGCTCGCCATGCTCCTTGCAGGAGTAGCGGCCCTCGCCGTAGACCACCATCGAGCTGGCGAGCACGAGCGAGTCCACGCCACGCTCGTGCATGGCGGCGAGCAGTGCTGCGGTGCCGAGGTCGTTGTGGCCGGCGTACAACGGGAGGTCGGCGACCGTGACGCCCGCACCCACCATCGCCGCCTGGTGGCACACGACGTCGACGCCGTCGAGAAGGTCGGCCCACTCCGCTGCATCGCGTACGTCGACCCGGTGCACGTTCTCCGGCACGGCGACATCGGCTCCGTGCGCCTCGGGGATCAGGGCATCGACGCGGACGACGTCGTCGCCACGAGCGGTCAGCTGCTCGTCGATCTGCGCCCCGATGAAGCCACTCGCCCCCGTCAGAAGCACCCTTCGAGAGGCTCGCTGCGCAGGGACCTCCCTCATGCCGGCGGACCGGGGAGCTCGAACGGCAGCGTCACGTCGGCCAGCCAGTCGGCACAGCCACAGTCGGAGGTCGCCGGCAGCCCGGACACCACGGTGCCGAGCAGGTCCCTGAGCCGGCCGATGTGTTTCTCGAACAGGGCGAACACTGCTGCCTGGTCGACCGACTCCTCCGCGCTGACACCTGCGTCCAGGTCGGTGACGAGCGCGATCGTGGCGTAGCAGAGCCCGAGCTCGCGGGCGAGCACTGCCTCGGGATGGCCGGTCATGTTGACGACGGTCCAGCCGGCCCGCGCGTAGCTCTGCGACTCGGCGCGGGTGGAGAAACGCGGTCCCTCGATGACCACCATCGTGCCCCCGTCGACGGCACCCTCCCCGGCGGCTCCGAGGAGCGCGGCGCGCAGGTCGGGACAGTAGGGGTCGGCAAACGGCGCGTGCGCGGCACCGGTGTCGATGTAGGTCTGGATGCGCGTCGTGGTGCGGTCGACGAGCTGGTCGGGCACCACCAGCGTCCCGGGTTGGGTCTCGGGCTGGAGCCCACCGACCGCACAGGGGGCCAGTACCTGCTGCACGCCGAGGCTGCGCAGCGCCCACATGTTCGCGCGGTAGGGGATCCGGTGGGGCGGGAACTCGTGGCCCTTCCCGTGTCGCGGCAGGAACGCCACCGAGGCGCCGCCAACGTCACCCACTGCAATGGGGGCCGAGGGGTCGCCGTACGGCGTGGTCACGGTGACGGCCGTCGGGTTCTCGAGGAACTCGTAGAAGCCGCTGCCACCGATCACGGCCATCCGGGGGTGCTGTTGGTCTGGCATGGGTGCGAGTCTGCCAGCGGGGCCGATCAGCCGCGGTCCGTCGCCTCGGCGCGGGCCTTCAGGTTGAGCAGCTGGCGGCGCATCATCACCAGGTCTCCTGCCCCGAGGAACGCCTGCCACGCCCGGTCCGCCAGCCCTCGCGGCGGCCCGATCGCTACGCAACCCAGGATGCGCGACCGCGCCGCCACGCCCGGGACGACCTCCCAGGTGATCGCCACC
>JBDSXU010000387.1:0-2060 GCA_039926005.1 Marmoricola sp. | reverse complement strand
AGCCACACGCGTCACAGGAGTGAAGGCGCGCCGACTGGGTCGGTCAGGACTCCCGACCGAACGAAGGTGGCAACGGGTCCGTGCGCTGCACGGTAGCGTCTGCGCCATGCCTGAGAGCGGGGGAACCGGTGGGTCCGGCGGCGGATCGAGCGGTGGGTCCGGTGACGGCCCGGACTACCGCTGGCTCTATGGCAGCAAGTCGGGCTCCCAGCGACCACCAGAATCCTCCGGTGGCGGGTCCGACGACCCGGAGCCGACCCAAATGCTCCCCAAGATCGACCGGCCTGGCCCCGAGCCGGGTTCGAGCGCCCCACCACGCAGGCCGGTGAACCCGGCCCAGCCGCCGCCGCCGCCGAAGCAGCCACGCAAGAAGCGCCCGATTGGCCGGATCATCCTGCTGCTCGTGCTCGCCTGGATCGTGTTCCTGGTCGCCGTACCCATCTGGGCCGTCAGCAAGATCGACAAGGTCGACATCGAGCCCGCAGGCGCGCGGCCCGACTCCCAGCCCGGCACCACCTACCTCCTGGTCGGGTCCGACAGCCGCAAGGGCCTGTCGAAGAAGGAGAACAGGCGGCTCGGAACCGGAGGCGTCAACGACGTAGGCCAACGCACCGACACGATCATGCTCCTGCACACCGGATCCGGTCCGAGCCTGCTGCTGTCGATCCCGCGTGACTCCATCGTCGCGGTCCCCGGCCACGGCACCACCAAGATCAACTCCGCCTTCGCGTACGGCGGTCCGAAGCTGCTGGTGAAGACCATCGAGCAGAACACTGGCGTCCGAATCGACGACTACGTCGAGATCGGCTTCGGTGGCTTCGTGAACTCCGTCGACGCCGTCGGCGGCATCGAGATCTGCCCGACCCAGCGGATGGTCGACCGCCGCGCGAACCTCAGGATCAAGAAGGGCTGCCAGGAGGTCGACGGCGTCACCGCCCTCGGTTATGCCCGGTCACGCCACGTCAGCCAGTACGGCGACATCGACCGGGCCCGGCACCAGCGCGAGGTCGTCAGCGCGATCGGAGCCGAGGTGAAGTCGCCCTGGACCTTCATCAACCCGGTGCGCTACTTCCGGGTGAACCAGGCCGCGACCTCCTCGCTGAGGATCAGCAAGGGGACCGGCCCGATCGCGCTCGGGAAGTTCGGCCTGGCGATGACCCGGGTGAACGGCAAGAGCGGTCTGACCTGCTCGATGCCGATCGCGGACCAGGCCATCCACTGGGACAGGCAGCGCGCGTTGGCCTTGCTGGGATACATCAAGGAGGACCGCGCCGGCGACATTCCCAAGCGCCTGTGCACCGCAACCGGCCTACCAGGAGTGACGGGTTGACCACCGAGGTCAACGAGACCCTCAGCCTCGCATCGTGGGCGGCACTCGGGCAGGATGTATCAGGCTGCCGGCTACCGGCTCTGGGGAGGTGTGCACACCATGTCTGAGCTACCCACTGAGTCGCGCTCCGTGTGGGAAACCGCGGCGAGCCTGTTCGAGCGCTGGCGCGGCGGTGAGCCGACCGCTCTGGACGACCTCGTCCGTCTGCTGAGCCCGATGCTGTGGCAGGTCTCTCGGGGCAGCGGCCTCGACCGCGCCTCCGCCGAGGATGTCGTACAGACCACCTGGTTGGCGCTGGTGCGCTCGGGTGCCTCGATTGCCGAACCTCGCGCGGTCGCCGGCTGGCTGTGCACCACCGCACGCCGCGAGGCCTGGCGCGTCTCGAAGCAGTCGACCCGCCAGCAGCCGGTGGAGGACGAGACCATCGTCCGCAAGCTGCCCGACGAGCCGCCACCCGAGGCCCAGGTGGTCCTCGACGACGACAACGCGCGGTTGTGGGGCTGCCTCTCCAAGCTCTCCGAGCGCTGCCAGCGGCTGCTGCGGATCGTGGCCGCCGAGGCTCGCCCGGACTACTCCGTGATTGCCACCCAGCTGGGCATGCCGGTAGGAAGCATCGGCCCCACCCGGGGTCGGTGCCTGGAAAAGCTGCGCCAAGAGCTCGTGCTCTCGGGAGGACGATGACGATGAGTGGCACTGACGAACACACGATCGGTCCTGACGACGTGACCCT
>JBDSXU010000386.1:0-2456 GCA_039926005.1 Marmoricola sp. | reverse complement strand
CGGGCAGCTCGGTGATCACGTCCTCCACCTCGCTGGGATAGACGTTGAAGCCCGAGACGATCACCAGCTCCTTGACCCGGTCGACCAGGTAGAGGTCACCGCTGTCGTCCAGGTAGCCGACGTCGCCCGTTGGCCACCAGCCTTCCTCGTCAGGGCCGTCCGCGCCGTCGGGCCAGTAACCGGAGAACAGGTTGGCACCACGGATGTGGATCTCGCCGCCGTCCTCGTCGTTGGGCTCGTGGCCGTTCTCGTCGACCAGCCGGATCTCGATCCCGGGAAGCGCGGCGCCCACCGAGCGCGGTGTGGGCTCCTTGCTGCACAGCGTGGAGGTGACCACCGGAGCGGCCTCGGTCTGGCCGTAGCCCTGGTGCACCTCGACGTGCGTGCGCGCCGTGAACGCGGCTGTGAGCTCGGGATCGAGCGGCGCCGACCCACTCAGCACCAGCCGCACCGGGCCGAGCCGATCCTCGAGTCCGGAGAGCTGCATCCAGTACGCGAAGACGGGCGGAGCCACCGGGACCACCGAGATCGCCTCGTCCTCGATGATGTCGAGCGATCCCTCCGGGTCGAAGCCGTCGACCAGCACCAACCGGGACTTCTGCCGCAGCACCTGGCCGAGCACGGCGTTGAGCCCGTAGACGTGGAAGAGCGGGAGTACGCCGAGGACCACGTCGCGACCGGTGATCATCTGTGGTTCGACCTGGGCCACCTGTTCGACGTTGGCGAGCAGGGCACGGTGGGAGAGCATCGCGGCGCGCGGGCGGCCAGATGTCCCGCTCGTGTAGAGGAGCACGGCGAGGGCCTCGGGGTCCACGCGAGTAGGCCCCTGCCTGCCACGAGTGGCGACGAGTTGGTCCCAGCTGCGTTCGCCGGGAGTGAGGGTGGTGCCGACGGTGACGATGCGGGGCCGTGCTGCAGGCTCGTGGCCGGCGGCCTCAATCGCCTCGCGGAGCCCATTGGCGGCCTCCCGGACCGAGGAGATGGTCCCCGGATCGGCGATCACCATCCGGGTGCCGGAGTCGGCCAGCATCCGGATCAGCTCGCCGGTGGCGCTGCGCGGGTTGACCGGTACGACGACCATGCCGGCCCGCAGTGCTCCGAGGTAGGCGGCCACGAACTCGATGCGGTTGCCGGTCGCGATCATCACCCGGTATCCGGCCACCATGCCGGCGTCGGAGAGACCCTGGACGACCCGCTGCACGAGATCCTCGAGACCGCTGCAGGTCACGGTTCGGCCCGTCGCCGCCTCCGAGAGGACGGTCTTGTCCGGCTCCTCTGCGGCCGCCCGACTCAACAGCTCGGCGACGTTGGAGTCCATCGGGAGAGTCTCCCACATCGAGGGTGTCGGTCGATCCGATGAAGGGGCTTCCCGCTCGACCTCGCAATCGCCCTAGGGTGGAGCCGTGACACCTCCTCCGCCGAGTGGCAAACCGGGGCGCAAGTCCCCGTCGCGGCCGCCCAACCTGCAGCGTCGTTCGCAGCTGGCCGGGGAGGCCGCGGCCGCGATCGCCGAGGTCGAGAGCGCCCTGCGGGTCGAGTTCGACCCCACGACCGCGGCGTTCTTCGACGTCGACAACACGGTGATGCAGGGCGCGTCGATCTTCCACCTCGCCCGCGGTCTGCACCGTCGGGAGTTCTTCACCACCAAGGACATCCTCGGCGCGGCCTGGAAGCAGGCCTACTTCCGGCTGGTCGGCGTGGAGGATCCCGCGCACGTCGCCGACGCCCGCGCCTCGGCCCTCTCCTTCATCGCCGGCCACACGGTGGCCGAGCTCGAGGAGCTCGGCGAGGAGATCTTCGACGAGCGGATGGCCCACCGGATCTGGCCCGGCACCCGGGCGCTCGCCCAGCTGCACCTCGACGAGGGCCAGCGGGTGTGGCTGGTGACCGCGGCCCCGATCGAGATCGCCACGATCATCGCGCGGCGGCTCGGGCTCACCGGGGCGCTCGGTACGGTCGCCGAGCACGTGGACGGCGTCTACACCGGACGGCTCGTCGGGGAGATGCTGCACGGCTCGGCCAAGGCGGTGGCGGTAGCGGAGCTGGCCGACCGGTTCGGGCTGGACCTGCAACGGTGCTCGGCGTACTCCGACTCCTACAACGACCTTCCTATGCTCAGCGAGGTCGGGGACCCCTGCGTGATCAACCCCGATGCGCGTCTGCGCGAACACGCGCGAGCGAACGGATGGCGCATCCGCGACTACCGGACCGGTCGCAGGGCGGCCCGCGCGGGACTGTTCACCGCCGCCGCCGCGGGGGCCGTCGCGGGCACCGTCGCCGCCGGTGCAGCGATCCGCCGCAAGGTCACCTGACCTCCCGGGTGGTGCCCGTCAGCCCGCTCCGGTAGTCCTGCGCACCACTGGTCCGCCCGGAGCGTGGGCTGGGTCACGAACCGGTTCACAACGGCGTTACCGGCGCGTAGCATCAGCGAAGGCCGGGAGGGGCGACCGGCAGGT
>JBDSXU010000385.1:0-3528 GCA_039926005.1 Marmoricola sp. | reverse complement strand
CACGATGGTCACGCCCTGCTGCTTGAGCCGGAACAGCCGGTCCCACACCACGTGACGGGCCTGCGGGTCGAGGCCGGTGGTCGGCTCGTCGAGGAGGAGCACGTCGGGGCGGTTGATCAGCGACCGGGCGATGGTGAGGCGTCGCTTCATGCCGCCGGAGAGGTCCTCGACCTTGGAGCCGGCCTTCTCGGTGAGCTGCACGAACTCGAGCAGCTCCTCACAACGCTGCCGGACCTCGGCGCGCGGGATGCCGAAGTAGCGGCCGTAGATGTAGAGGTTGTCGCGCACGTTGAGCTCGGTGTCCAAGGTGTCCTCCTGCGGGCAGACACCGATCCGGCCGCGGATGGCGGGACCGTCAACCGCCGGGTCCATGCCCAGGATGCGCAGCTCTCCCGAGGTGATCGGCGAGACCGCGGCGATCATCCGCATCGTGCTGGACTTGCCGGCGCCGTTGGGCCCGAGGAAGCCGAACGACTCGCCCCGGCGTACGTCGACGTCGATGCCGCTCACTGCCTCCACGACCTCACCCGCCCTGCTGATGAAGGACTTGCGCAGACCGACGGCCCGGATCATCGACTCTTCTGCGCCTGTGGTCACGAGGAAAGACCCTAGTCCGAAGGACTGACACGACTCGAACGGCTTTCGGAGCCGGTCGGTCCTGTCGCCACGAACGGTGTTGGTTGGAGACCAGCGGCGCGACGTCACGCAGCTCGGCGAGGCAGGCACCGGAGGGCGGCTTCTCCGACTGACCGCTTGTCGGTGCCGTCGGGCAGGATGATCGGGTGCACCAGTTCAGCGAGGCGACGCAGCAGTGGTTCGCCGCAGCGTTCGCGCAGCCGACCTCCGCCCAGGTGGGTGCATGGGACGCGATCGCGGCAGGCCGGCACGCGCTCGTGGTGGCCCCGACCGGTTCCGGAAAGACACTTTCGGCGTTCCTGTGGTCGATCGACCGGCTGGCCACCGAACCCGTGCCCGAGAAGAAGAAACGCTGCCGGGTCCTCTACGTCTCTCCGCTCAAGGCGCTCGCAGTTGACGTGGAGCGCAACCTGCGAGCACCGCTGGTCGGCATCCGACAGACGGCGGAGCGGCTGGGCGTCGAGGTGCCCGAGATCCGCGTGGGAGTGCGCTCGGGCGACACCACCCCGCAGGAGCGGCGCCGGATCCAGACGACTCCGCCCGACATCTTGATCACCACGCCCGAGTCGCTTTTCCTGATGCTCACCTCTGCGGCCCGCGAGTCTCTTCGAGGCGTTGGAACGGTGATCGTCGACGAGGTCCACGCCGTCGCCGGCACCAAGCGTGGCGCGCACCTTGCTGTCTCGCTCGAACGCCTCGATGAGCTGCTGGAGCGTCCGGCCCAGCGCATCGGGCTCTCGGCGACGGTGCGTCCGGTCGACGAGGTCGCCCGCTTCCTCGGCGGATCTGCTCCGGTAGAGGTGGTCGCCCCGCCCTCGGAGAAGCAGTGGGACCTCAAGGTCGTCGTACCCGTCGAGGACATGACCGAGCTCGGCGAGGAGGGCGACGACGGCCCGCGCGCAGGATCGCTCTGGCCACACGTCGAGAGCCGGGTGCTAGACCTGATCGAGCAACACCGGTCGACGATCGTCTTCGCGAACTCGCGCCGTCTGGCCGAGCGGCTCACAGCCCGCCTCAACGAGCTGGCAGCGGAGAGGATGTCGCTGGTTGAGGCGGGAGCGTCACCGACCGGCTCGAAACCGCCGAACACACGCACCCCGGCCGACATGATGGCCCAGTCCGGCCAGACCGAAGGCGCCCTCCCGCTCGTCGCTAGGGCCCATCATGGCTCTGTCTCCAAGGAGCAACGGGCCGTCATCGAGGACGACCTCAAGCGCGGCCGCCTCCCCTGCGTGGTGGCCACCAGCAGCCTCGAGCTCGGCATCGACATGGGCGCGGTCGACCTGGTGGTCCAGATCGAGTCACCGCCCTCGGTCGCCAGCGCCCTGCAGCGCGTCGGTCGAGCTGGCCACCAGGTCGGTGAGGTCTCACGCGGAGTGCTTTTCCCCAAGCACCGTGGGGATCTGGTGCCGTCTGCGGTGACGGTCGAACGGATGCGATCGGGAGGCATCGAGGCGCTGCACGTCCCGGCCAGCCCCCTCGACGTACTCGCGCAGCAGGTGGTCGCCGCCACCTCGATGGAGAGCTGGGGTGCCGACGCGCTGTTCGAGGTCGTACGCCGATCCGCGCCGTTCGCCACCCTCCCGCGCAGTGCCTACGACGCAACGCTGGACCTGCTGGCCGGGCGCTACCCGTCTGATGAGTTCGCCGAGCTGCGCCCGCGGCTCGTCTGGGACCGGGTCTCCGGCGAGCTCACCGGCCGACCGGGTGCCCAACGGCTGGCCGTGACCAGCGGCGGAACCATCCCGGACCGCGGCCTGTTCGGGGTCTTCCTGGTCGGCGCTGCATCCAATTCGGGCTCCGCCCGGGGGACATCGAGGGTGGGTGAGCTCGACGAGGAGATGGTCTACGAGTCGCGCGTGGGTGACGTGTTCACCCTGGGCACCACCAGCTGGCGCATCGAGGACATCACCCACGACCGGGTGCTGGTCTCGCCGGCTCCCGGCCAGCCCGGGCGGCTCCCGTTCTGGACCGGCGACACCCTCGGCCGTCCTGCCGAGCTCGGTGAGGCGATCGGCGCGTTCACCCGCGAGGTCGCAGCGATGACGCGCGAGCGGGCCATGGCGCGGGCCACCGCTGCCGGCCTCGACGAGTGGGCCGCGGACAACCTGATCTCGCTGATCGAGGAGCAGAAGGAGGCCACCCAGGTGGTCCCCCACGACCAGCAGCTGGTCGTCGAGCGCTTCCGCGACGAGCTGGGCGACTGGCGCATCGTCGTGCACTCGCCCTACGGGACGCCGGTGCACTCGCCGTGGGCCCTGGCGATCAACGCCCGCCTGCGGGAACGCTACGGCGTGGACGCGCAGGCGATGGCCACCGACGACGGCATCGTGCTGCGAATCCCCGAGACCGACCAGGATCCGCCCGGCGCCGAGCTGATCACCTTCGAGCCCGACGAGCTCGAGCAGATCGTGACGACCGAGGTCGGCGGCTCGGCCCTGTTCGCCGCACGCTTCCGGGAGTGCGCCGCACGAGCTCTGCTGCTGCCGCGTCGCGACCCCGGACGACGGGCGCCGCTGTGGCAGCAACGCCAACGATCGGCGCAGCTGCTCGAGGTCGCGGCCCGCTACCCGTCGTTCCCGATCATCCTGGAGACGGTCCGCGAGGTCCTCCAGGACGTCTACGACCTCCCCGCGCTGGTGGCGCTGCACCGGCGGATCGCGGAGCGACGACTTCGCCTGATCGAGGTGAACACGCAGCGGCCCTCGCCCTTCGCCCAGTCGCTGCTGTTCGGCTACGTGGCGGCCTTCATGTACGAAGGCGACTCCCCCATCGCCGAGCGACGCGCTGCGGCACTCACCCTCGACCAGGGGCTGCTCGCGGAGCTGCTCGGACGTGCCGAACTGCGCGAGCTCCTCGATCCCGAAGTGCTCGCCGAGGTCGAGTCCGAGC
>JBDSXU010000384.1:0-5608 GCA_039926005.1 Marmoricola sp. | reverse complement strand
ACATGCGTTCGGGAGCCTCGATGCGCCGGCCGCGTTTCAGGTCGAGGGGCCAGTGCAACTCGTCCGGAATCTCGCTCGGCGCGGCCGGTGAGCCGTGCAGCACCTTGGCGCCGTCGCCCACACGGCGTACACGGGCGGCCCAGTCGACCACGAACGTCGCGGGCAGCAGGTCGACCAGGGTGTCCCGCGCGGCCTCCGGGTCCGAGGTCATCGCCTCGACGACCTCGAGGTCACGGGTGAGGTTCGAACCGGCGCCGTAGTGCGAGATCCACAGCACCTGCACGTCCTCGAGCGCCGTACACGCCGAGATGATGCTGTCCGGCATCACGCCCGACTCGGTCACCAGGAAGACATCGTCGATCGCGCGTCCGTCGGGGGTGCGCTCCACGATCTCGATCGCATCGATGTTGCCCCCAGCAGAACCGATGGCCGAGGCAAGCCGACCCAGGGATCCAGGGACGTCGGGAAGCTCGACGCGGAGCAGGTAGGACATGTGACGACCCTAACCAAAGGGTGTTTCTACGCGATTTCGTCTCATCGAACGAGCTTGAGGTTGAACTCCGCAGTTCCCAGGGTCCGCATCAACCGCACCCAGAGAGCCATCCACATCTCCAGGCCTCGTGCGTTGTGCAGCCCGTCGAGCTCCACGATGTCCTTCCACCCGAGCTCGCGCAGCAGTCCGACCACCCGCTGCCGCGCCTCGGGCTCGTCGCCGGCCGCGAAGACTGTGGTGTCGCCGTCCCCGATGCTGGCAGGGTTGACCATCACTGAGGCAGTGACAGTGTTCAGGGCCTTGACCACCCTGGCCTCGGGAAAGGTCCGCTGGAGCTGTTCGGCCAGCGAGTCGGTGTCCTTGATGCTGAGGGTCGGTGGGAATCCCTGAGAGAAGTCCAGGGGGTTGGACACGTCCATGACCACCTTGCCGGCGAGGTGGTCCGAGCCGACCTCGCCCAGGGCAGCAAGACTCACCTGCCCGCTCGTGGCGTTGACCACCAGATCGGCGGTGGCCGCGACCGTCTCGAGGGGCATGAGCGGGACCTCCAGGCCCACCCACTCCTCACGCCGACCCGTCTCGTCGGGGCTGCGAGTTCCTACGACGACGTCGTGCCCCAGTCCCTGGAGGGCGACCGCAAGGGTTCGTCCGACGATGCCTGTTCCGATGATCGCGATCCTCATGCCTTCGAGCGTAGATCGCCACGGATGTGACAGGGCGCGGATCGTGAGACGGAGAGGCCGATTCGTCCCTCTCATAGGGTTGGGCCATGAGTTGCATTCTCGTCACCGGCGCCACCGGATTCATCGGTCGTCGTCTGGTCCCCGCCCTGCTCGAGGAGGGGCACGACGTTCGCGCCATGACCAGGCGTCCCAGGCAGTACGACGGACCAGGTGAAGCAGTCGCCGGAGACGTCGACGACCGCGAGTCGCTGACCGGCCCCCTGGAGGGTGTCGACGTCGCGTACTACCTCGTCCATTCGCTCGACGACGCCGAGTTCGAGCGCAAGGACGCTGAGGCGGCGCGCGCGTTCGCGAGTGCGGCGAAGGCGCAGGGTGTCCGGCAGATCGTCTACATGGGCGGCCTCGGTGACGACGGGGAGCTCTCCGCCCACCTGCGCTCCCGGCGTGAGGTCGAGTCTCTGCTGGCCGAGACCGGCGTACCGGTGACGGTGCTGCGGGCAGCGATCGTGGTCGGTGCGGGCGGGATCTCGTGGGAGATCACCCGACAGCTGGTCAAGAACCTTCCGGCGATGGTCGTACCCAAGTGGGCCGCGACCAGGACCCAGCCGATCGCCGTCGACGACGTGACCCGCTATCTCGTCGGGGTGTGCGGAAAGGAGGCCGCGATGGGCCAGTGCTTCGAGATCGGTGGCCCCGACCGTCTCACCTACATCGACATGTTGCGGGTCGCCGCCGAGCAGGGCACCGGCCGCAACGTGCCCATCATCAAGGTCCCCGTGCTCACCCCTGGACTCTCCTCGCGCTGGCTGGCCCTGGTCACCGACGTCGACGTGACCACGGGTCGCAACCTGATCGACTCCATGGGCATCGAGGTGGTCGTGACCGAGCAGCGGATCCGCGAGATCGTGCCCGGCGAGCCGCTGACCTACGCCGAGGCTGTGCGCCGGGCCCTCGCGGAGAGTGGCAGGCGGAGCCCCCGCAAGGGCTCCTGAGTCGCCTCAGAGGGGCGGCAGGATCGCCGGCAGGGCGTAGAGCATCGTCACAGACCAGACTAGGTGCGTGAGCACCGGCGCCAGGATGCCTCCACTGGCGCGCCGCTCCAGACCGACGACGACTCCGAGCAGCAGCGCGGCAAAGGCGAGCATCACGTTCCCGGTGGCGGCGGTCGCGATGGCGTAGGCCACGGCCGTGATCGGGACCTGGTGGCGCGGGATGGCGGCGTAGAGGCCACCACGGAAGAACAGCTCCTCGGCGATGCCGTTCAGCACCGTGACGACGAGAAGGAGCAGGGCGGAGGACCCCCCTCCCGCGAAGTCCAGGACGGCTCGCACCTGGTCGGCCAGGGGCGTGATCAGCCGGACGAGGAAGGCGCCGACGACAAACACGCCGGCCAGGCCGAGCCCGACGAGGATCGGCTGCAGGATCGGGCGGGCGGCGACCGTCTCGTCGATGCCGATGCGCCCGAGGTGGATCGGCCCGGACGCGAAGGCCCCCACCGTCCACACCAGCGCGAGCAGCAGGGTGGCGCCGTAGAACTCCTTGCTGTCCGGGGCGGTGCGTCCCAGCGCGAACGCCAGGACGGCAGCCCCGAGGACCACCACGACAGCGCTGACCAACTGGCGACGCCGGAACTCACGATCCGACTGCCGGTGGTCTCGCGGCGTCATGTCCCAGAGCGTGTTCCGCAGCTGGAGCCCGAGTCGTCGCATCCCACGACACTATCCGTCACGAGGTTGCTCCAGACCTGCTCGTGGCCCGTCTCGCACGCGCCTCCGTAGGGTCGTGGGATGAGCTCGATCATGTGGTTCCGGCGCGACCTGCGGCTGCGCGACAACCCGGCGCTGCGCGAGGCCGCCGGCCACGGTCCCGTCCTCGGGCTGTTCGTCATCGACCCAGTGATCTGGGGCAGCGCGGGTCCGGCTCGTCGCGCCTGGCTGGCGGCCAGCCTGCGGTCCCTCGACGAGGCCATGGACGGTCGGCTGTGCCTGCGGCTGGGTGCCGCGCCTGACGTGCTGCCGCGGATGGCAGGGGACGTGGAGGCGGAACAGGTGCACGTCTCCAACGACTTCACGCCCTACGCACGGTCCCGTGACCGGGCCGTGGTGGAGGCCCTTCCCGACGGTGTTTGCGCAGTTGCGGTCGGGACGCCGTACGCCGTGCCTCCGGGGACCGTTCGGAACCAGTCGGGCGACCCGTACAGGGTGTTCACCCCGTTCAGCAAGGCATGGCGGGCGGAAGGTTGGGACGACCCCGTCCAGGCACCCCGAAACGTGGAATGGGTCGACGTGGACCCCGACCAGCGCGTCGACGCGATGCTCGACAAGGCGCTGGCAGATGCGCCGGACGCGATGCCGGCGCCGGGCGAGGAGGCGGCCGGGCGGAGGTTGCGCAGCTTCTTGGAGAGTGACCTCGACGGGTACGCCGAGCTGCGCGAGGACCCCGGCGCGGACCGGACGTCGCGGCTCTCGCCGTACCTCAAGCTGGGGGTGGTGCACCCGCGGCAGATCCTCGCCGGGACGGCGGGGTCCTCCGGCCAAGGGGCGCACACCTTCGAGACGGAGATCACCTGGCGTGAGTTCTACGCCGACGTACTGCACCACAACCCGACCTCGGCCTGGGAGGACCTCAGACCGGTGCCGGGCCTGACCTACGACGACCAGCAGGACGCGGTCGACGCATGGAAGTCGGGGACCACCGGCTTCCCGATCGTCGATGCCGGTATGCGGCAGCTCCTCGTCGAGGGCTGGATGCACAACCGCGTCCGGATGATCACGGCCAGCTTCCTGACCAAGGACCTGCATGCGTGGTGGCCGGTTGGGGCGCGACACTTCCTCGACCATCTCGTCGACGGCGACCTCGCCTCGAACAACCACGGCTGGCAGTGGGTCGCCGGGACGGGCACCGATGCCGCGCCATATTTCCGGGTGTTCAACCCGATCACCCAGGGGCTCAAGTTCGACTCGCAGGGGGACTATGTGCGCCGCTGGGTGCCGGAGCTCGCGCACCTTCGGGGCAAGGCGGTGCACGAGCCATGGGACGCCGAGCATGGCTATGCGCAGGGTTACCCGCAACGCATCATCGACCACGCGCAGGAGCGTCGGGTCGCGCTGGACCGCTACCAGCGGGGCCGAGGCTGAACGTCTCCAGCACTTCGTGGCGTGGCCGTCTTCGCGGACCCACGCCGAGGTGTGAGGCGACCAGCGCGAGCTCATCGATCCTCCACTCGGGGCCGCGATAGGTGTCGAGCAGACGCACCCAGTTGGTCGCCTCCACCGGTCGGCCCATCCGGGAGAGCGTCAGGTGCGGGCGGAATCGCTGGCCGTCGACGTCCACCCCGGCTGTGCTCAGGGCGTTCCTGGCGCCGGTGGCAATCCTTTCCAGCTCCTGGACGTCGGTCTCGACCCCGGCGTAGAGCACCTTCGCCCGGCCGACATGAGGAAACGCTCCTCCGCCGGCGATGCTGGCCTCGATAGGCCTCCGTTTCCCGGCCGCGTCGGTGAGCCTGCCCACGAGATCGTCGTAGGTCCGGTCGAGCACGTCCTCTGCGAACGCCAGCGTGAGGTGCCACTGCTCTGGCGTACTCCACCTGAACGGCGCCGTGGCCCGTCGTGGAGCCAGGAACTCCTCCAGGTCCTCGAGCACGTCATCTGCAGGGACGACCGCAACGAACATCCGCATCAGGTCAGTCCCCCCTCACAGGCCCAGGTCGCGCCCGATCAGCTCCTTCATGATCTCGTTCGACCCCGCCCAGATCTTCGAGACACGGGCATCGCGCCAGGCGCGGCCGACGCGGTACTCGTTCATGTAGCCGTAGCCCCCGTAGAGCTGGACGCAGGCGTCGAGAACCTCGTTCTGGATGTCGGCGGCCCACCACTTCACCTTGGCCGCGTCGACCGGGGTGAGTCGGTGCTCGGTGTGGGCGATCACGGCCTGGTCGAGGAAGGCCTGGGTGACCTCGATCTTGGTGACCAGCTCTGCGGCTATGAACTTGTTGTGCTGGAAGGAGCCGATCGCCTGACCGAAGGCCTTGCGCTCCTTGATGTAGACCAGCGTCTCGTCGAGGATCTGGGCCGCCTGGGCGAGGTTGCCGACGGCGTTGGAGAGCCGCTCCTGGGGGAGCCAATTCATCATGTGGATGAAGCCCATGTCGAGCTCGCCGATGAGGTTGTTGCTGGGAAGGCGGACGTCTTCGAAGAAGAGCTCGGCGGTGTCGGACTCGTCCTGGCCGACCTTGTCGAGCTTGCGGCCGCGGATGAAGCCCTCCATGCCGGTCTCGACGGCGAACAGCGAGATGCCCTTGGCCTTCTTCTCCGGCGAGGTGCGCGCCGCCACCACGACGAGGTCGGCGCAGTAGCCGTTGGTGATGAACGTCTTCGAGCCGTTGAGCACCCAGTCCTCGCCGTCACGGACGGCGGTCGACTTCAGGGCAGCG
>JBDSXU010000383.1:0-9507 GCA_039926005.1 Marmoricola sp. | reverse complement strand
CGCCGCCGCCGGAGCTTTCCCGTAGTATTCGTCATAAGCCACGAGCAGACCGATTTCCTGTTGATATTCATCTTTATCAAACAGCAGATCAACCCGTTCGCGGGCGGTCAATTTACCTTTTTTGTGTAATCTCTCGATGCGTTCCGCGCCACCTCCGAGTTTCAATTTACGCTCAAGACGCACAAATTCTTCGGAAAGTTCGCGCAAACGTGATTTATTTTCTTTGGTCATTCCTATTATATTTTCGTGTAAAACTTTTTATTTAATACAATTAAAAAATACCACAAGATTTTTTGCCGCGCCAAAGTGCTGTTAAAATGGTTTGTCAATTTTGGATAACTTATAAAATGTCATTCATCAACAAAATTTTACGGCGATTTATCAATCTTATCGGCAGTTTAAAACTCGCACTCGGCTTGGAGTTGTCTATCGGTTTGAGCATTGCCGTTGCGTCGCTCTTTTTTTTCGGTTGGTTTGCCGACGAGATGGCGGAAGGCGGCACGGCGCGTTTTGATGAAACCGTTCGCGCTTTTGTTCATGTCGTTGACCGGTTTGATCAGGTCGCGGGGAATGCCGGCGAAGGTGACCGGAGCGATCATCACCGGGTTGCCGACCAGCTTCCACTGGGCGACCTGCCGGGTCAGCGAGGTCTTGAGGAAGTCCATCTGTGCTCTGCCCGTGATGGTGCGGTCGGGGTCCGACTCGGCAGGATCGACCTGCGCGGAAAGCTGCTGTTCGCGGTAGCTGCGCAGGTCGAGCATGCTGATCTCGACCAGGTCGCCGAAGGCCAGTCGGCGGTAGAGGGTGTCTCCGTCGCCCAGCGCCGCGGTGCCGCTCATCCGCACAGGCATCCACTCGTCGTACGCCTTGTGACTGGCGGCCCTTCTCGCGGACCAGGCACCCTCACCGGCGTTGTGGTTCGTGGCGCCACCCTTCCACGCGTCGTCGGCCGACTCGTGGTCGTCCCAGGTGGCGATGAAGGCGTATTTCGCGTGCAGGCGCTGCACGTCCGCATCGCGCTTGTACTGGGCATGGCGCTGGCGGTAGTCGGCGAGATTCAGGATCTCGTGCGGAGGTTCGTGCTTGCGGATGTCCACGTCGGACTGGCCGTAGCCGTACTCGCCCGGTCCGTACTCGTAGATGTAGTCGCCGAGGAACAGCACCGCGTGCAGGTCGTCGCGCTTCTCCATGTGCCGGTAGGCGCTGAACCAGCCCGCCTGCAGGTTGGCGCACGAGACGACGCCGAACCTCAGGTTGGCCGGGGACGAGGTGGCGCCCGGAGCAGTGCGCGTGCGGCCGGTGTCACTGCGGTGCGACCCGAAGCTGAACCGGTAGTAGTAGCCGCGCGCCGGCTGGAGCCCGGTGACGTCGACCTTGACGGTGTGGTCGCGCGAGGGGCTCGTGCTGAACTGGCCGGAGCGGACGACATTGGTGAACCGCGGGTTGGTCGAGACCTCCCAGCGAACGGTGGCCTTGGGCCCCGCGCCCGATCCTGGCTTGCTCGCCGGAGTCGGCGTGACTCGTGTCCAGAGGACCACGGAGGTCGGACGGGGGTCCCCGGAGGCGATCCCGTGGGCGAAATAGTCGTTGGGCATGCCCCATACAACGACGCGGGCGGGTCGCCGTCATGGCAGTCACCTGGCGGATTGGCCCCGGGCATACCAATTCATCCCCAGTTCATCTGTCCGCCGTCTGGGGTGTCATCCGCTACCGCGGGCTTCTGGCCCGGCTCCTTGGCCTGCTTCGCCTCGAGCCGCTTGCGTTCCTTCTTCTCCAGGTCATGCTCGATCGACTGGATCGTGGACTCCCGGCTGGTGGCCACGCGCAGGAGCTGAATGCCAGTACCGATCATCACGAACAGTGGCCAGGGGAAACCCCCGAACATGGTGGCGGACCAGATCACCCAGCAGATCAGCGTGGGGGTCAGGAAGGTCCACAACGCCTCTTGCCGCTGGCGCAGGTAGCGGCGCTCGGCCTCCGCCCGATTGTCCCGTACGACGGGGGTCGTGCTCCCCGAGGGTGCGACCAGGTCATCGATCACTGCGGGAAGCTCGCCGAGCGTCCGTGCATTGATGACGCGGTCACTGCGCTCGTCGAGCTCCTCTGGGGTCAGGCGGCCCTCGGAGTACGCCGTGCCCAGGAGATCGTTGACGACGTCGCGGTCCCGGTCGGCGGCGCGCAGCCGTGCGTTGTCCTGATCGCGAGGATCGTGGGTGAACCTCTCCCAGATGCTGCCAGCCATGGTCAGAGCCTATGACGGTTCAGGTGCCGGTGAACTCCGGCGCGCGCTTCTCGGAGAAGGCGCGCGGCCCTTCCCTGGCGTCATTGGACGCGAACACCGCGGCGCCGACCAAGGCATCGTCCTTCCAGCAGTCGTCCTCGTGCTTGCCCTCCGAGCTGCGGATGGTCTTCAGGACCGCCTGGACCGCGAGCGGCCCGTTGGCCGCGATCAGGTCGGCGATCTCCTGGGCCTTCCCCAGCGCCTCCTGATCGGGTACGACGTGCCCGATCAGCCCGATCTCCTTGGCCTCAGGGGCCTTGATGTGCCGACCGTTGAGCAGCAGCTCTGCCGCCACGGTGTAGGGAAGCTGGCGAACGAGGCGCACCGCAGACCCGCCCGTCGCCGCAGCAGTCTCGCGTGCCGGCGGACTGGGCGTCCTGGGTGCCGTGCGGTTCAACGACCCCGAAGAGCTGGACCGGACCCTGAGCTGGCTCGACGAGAACCCCGACGGAAAGCCCTACGGCGTCGACGTCGTGATGCCGATGAAGATCCCGACCGAGGGCAAGTCTGTCGACCTCAAGGCAATGATCCCCGAGGAGCACGTGACGTTCGTCGAGCGCACGCTCCAGCAGCTCGGCGTACCCCCACTGCCTGATGGGGACGGCCGTGAAGGGGTGCTCGGCTGGCTGCACTCCATGGCACGCTCGCACGTCGACATCGCTCTCAAGCACCGTCCTGTGCTGATCGCCAACGCGCTCGGCTCGCCCCCCGTGGACGTCATCGAGCAGGCCCACGCGGCGGGGGTCGCCGTGGCGGCGCTGGCCGGTGCGGCCAAGCACGCCCTCTCGCACCTGAAGAACGGCGTCGACACCATCGTGGCCCAGGGCTACGAGGCCGGCGGGCACACCGGCGAGATAGCGAGCATGGTGCTCACGCCCGACATCGTGGACGCAGTCGGTCCCGACGTACCCGTCCTGGGTGCCGGTGCCATCGGCTCGGGCTGTCAGGTCGCGGCCTCGCTCGCGCTGGGTGCCCAGGGCGTGTGGACCGGATCGATGTGGCTGACCACGAGGGAGTACGCCAACCTGAACACCAACAAGGGCATGACCGAGGCGTTTCTGCGGGCCAACAGCTCCGACACGGTCCGCACCCGCGTCTACACCGGCAAGCCCGCCCGCCTGCTGAAGACCAAGTGGACCGAGGCCTGGGACCAGGAAGGTGCACCGAGCCCGCTGCCGATGCCGCTACAGAACCTGCTCGTCGCAGAGGCGCACAGCCGGATGAACGAGCACGGCGACCCCGACGTCATCTCGATGCCGGTTGGCCAGATCGTCGGCCGGATGAACGAGGTGCGCTCAGTCGCCGACGTGATGGCCGAGCTCGTGCAAGGTTACGAAGAGGCCGTTGCGCGGCTGGAGAAGATCCGCGGTCAGTAACGCGCTTCGCCACCGCTCGTTGGACGCGACATGAGTCAGCCATACAGCGGGTCCTCCGCTCGCCGGTCCGCAATCATCCGCGTGGCCCTCGTGGCCCTGACCGTGATGGCGATGGCCGCCGTTCTCGGCGCGTGGCCCTCGGCGTCCTCCTCGACCTTCCCCGGCGCGCTGGCCGCGCCGAAGTGCGGTCCCGGTGCTCTCAAGGAGACGGCGATCGACGGACGGGTGCCCTCCGCCGACTACACCTCGGGCCGTTATGAGCAGGGCTACCGTTGCAACACGACGCAGGTCTCCCACCAGGGCGCCACCGGGGGCTTCAAGGTCGAGAGGTACGTCGACACCGCCGGCCATGTCTGCGCGTTCTACGACTCGACCCTGTTGTTCCCCAAGGACACCTTGATGCAGCCGGTCGCCGGACTCGGGGTCGTCGTACTCGACATGAGGAACCCCTCAACCCCGGTCAAGACGGCGCAGCTCACGTCTCCGGCGATGCTCAGCCCGCACGAGTCGCTGCTGCTGAACGTGAAGCGCGGTCTCCTCGGGGCCGAGCTCGGCAATCCGGCGACAAACGTCTCGATCCTCGACCTCTACGACGTGAAGACCGACTGCCGTCACCCGAGGCAGCTCTCCAGCACCCCGACGGGCGGGTTCGGCCACGAGAGTGGCTTCGCCCCGAACGGACGCACCTTCTATGTCACCGGCACCGCCGGCAACACCTTCTCGGCGGTCGACGTCTCCGACCCGAGCAAGCCCAAGGTGCTCTTCACGCAGTACGGCGTGAACTACCACGGCGTGCGCGTCAGCAACGACGGCCGACGGCTCTATGTCGCCAACATTGGCAACTCCTCGACTGGCAGCTTCGCCAGCGGCGGCCTGCGCATCCTGGACACCAGCCAGATCCAGGACCGCAAGGCGAATCCCCAGGTGTCTGTGCTGTCAGCGCTCACCTGGCCCGAGGGTTCGATCCCGCAGGCGGCCGAGCCGTTCACCCGCAACGGGCACCAGTACTTGATGCAGTTCGACGAGTTCGCGAACTACTCCGCCGAGGGCGGCGTCACGCAGGCGAGCTCTCCGGTCGGCGCCGCTAGGATCATCTCGATCGACGACGAGCGTCACCCGAGGGTGGTCTCCAACATCCGGCTGGCCGTGCACCAGCCCGGCGCGCGTGCCGTCGACCAGCAGAACGACCCCGGGGCAAACAGCCCGGTCCAGGGGTACGCCGCCCACTACTGCTCGGTGCCGACCCGCACCGACCCCAACCTCGTGGCCTGCTCGATGATCCTGTCCGGCCTCCGCATCTTCGACATCCGCGACGTGGCACATCCCAAGGAGGTCGGCTACTTCAACAAGCCGATCGCCCAGGGTGAGAACCCCCTCGTGACCGCCTCGCAAGGAGCGTTCGCGATGTCACAGCCCGCGTGGGACGCGGCAAACGACTCGGTCTGGTACTCCGACGGGAACTCCGGCTTCTACGACGTCCGGCTGACCAACGGGCTGGGGAAGCTGTTCTGAGCGACTCTCGGCACACGACAGGGCCGGGGCGGTCGCGCCCAACGGATTAGACCGGCCGACTGGTATTCGCCCGGAGGCTTGACGGCAGAGCCGAAGGGTGTCCGTAGTAGAGGATCACGGGAGGTGGGCGCCATGGTCGAGACGCCAAGAGAGGAACGCTCATGACAAGCACCGCATCGACCGCCCGGAAGGTGGGTCTGAGCCGAGACCAGCTCGTGGCCATGCACCCCTACGTGATCGACATCCCGGACGGGAAGCTCGCGGAGGGATCGTCCACGCTGCCCACGAGCGTCTCCGACTTCAAGACGACCAGGGCCGACGTCGACGCGATCTTCGAGACCTACCTGCCCTCCTACATCGCCGGTCGCGACGGTGAGGTGCCGCTGGTGGTGTGGGCTCACGGCGGTCTGGTCAGCAAGGAGTCCGGGTTGGGTATCGCCAACCACCAGGTCGAGTGGTGGAAGCAGAACGGCGCCTTTCCGGTGCAGTTCGTCTGGGAGACCGGGCTTGCCGACTCGCTGTGGGACGCCGTGAAGGACAGCCTTCCCGGACGCTCGCGCGGGTTTCTCGACGAGGCCTTCGACAAGGCGATCGAGGAGATCGTGCGCCATGTCCCGGGAGCCATCGCCACGTGGGGTGCGATGAAGACGACGGCGCTGCTGGCGAGCGAGAAGGAGAAGGGAGGTGCGTGGTACTTCGCGACGAGGCTCGGCGAGTTCATGAAGGCCAACCCCGGGGCCATCACCGTCCACGCCGTCGGCCACAGCGCCGGCTCCATCTTCCACTCCCACCTGATCCCGGAGATGCTCGACGCGGGCGTGCCGACCATCTCCTCGCTCGACCTCCTGGCGCCGGCGGTTCGCGTGGCGGAGTTCAAGGACCGGCTGATGAGGAAACCCGTCCTCGACAAGATCGAGAAGCTCGCGATGTTCACGATGTCGGAGTCCTTCGAGAAGAAGGACACCTGCATCGGGATCTATGGGAAGTCCCTGCTCTACCTGATCCGGGCGTCGCTGGAGAAGGAGCAGCGCGCGGAGATACTGGGCCTCCAGGAATGCGTACGCCGAGACGACGACCTCACGAAGCTCTTCGGCTCACCCGGGTCCGGCTCCCAGGGCGAGGTGATGTGGTCGAAGACCGTGGGCGGTGGGCCGTTCTCGAGCACGACATCGACCAGCCACGGCGGCTTCGACAACAACCCTGCGACGATGAACAGCCTCGCGCGGCGGATCCTCGGCGACGAGCACCTCCCGCTCGAGTGGGGCGACCCGAGCGGCCCACGCGGACTCGACGACATGCTGTGGCGCACCGAGGACGAGGCCTTTGAGTACATCAACACCCGAGGGGCTGCCGCCGGTCCCGCTGGTCGCGAGGGCCGGAAACGTGCTCTGTGCATCGGCATCGACAGCTACCCCGGCAAGTACCGGCTCCAGGGATGCGTGGCCGATGCGGAACTGTGGAAGGCCACCTTCGAGAAGGCCGGGTTCGCGGTCGACCTGCTGACCGACAAGTCGGCCACCCGGGAGCGGATGGTAGAGAGGATCAAGGAACTGATCGTCTCGAGCCGTCCCGGGGATGTCCTTGCCCTCCAGTACGCCGGCCACGGCACGACCGTGGAGGATTTCAACCACGACGAGTTGCCAGAGTTCCAAGGCGACTCCGCCCTGGTCGACGAGGCCATCTGTCCGGTCGACTTCAACTCGGGCAACCTGCTCATAGACGACGACCTCGGTGAGATCTGGGACTTGTTGCCCGAGGGCGTGAGCCTGACCATGTTCTTCGACTCGTGCCACTCCGGGGGAAGCCAGCGCGACCTCACGCTGGAGGTTCCCACCGCCAAGGACGCGCGCGCCCGGATGGCGGTGCTGTCGCCCCGGGCCGTGGCGGCCTACCGGAGGAAGCGTGGCACGCGGAGGGTGAGACCCGCGGTCGGGGACAACGAGCGTGGTGTCTTCTTCGGTGCCTGCAAACCCGACGAGCTGGCCTGGGAGAGGGACGGCCATGGCGACTTCACCCGACTGGCGGTGCCGCTGCTCCCGCAGGCACTCGCGGGCGCAAGCAACGAGGCGTTCCTCGACCGCGTGCTGGCCGCCTTCGGGGCCAAGCGCAAGCAGACTCCCGTGCTGCTGCCACCCCACCTCACCTCGCGCAGGCTGCTCGGCAGCGCAGTGCCCGACCGTGCCGTGGTCATCGGTGAGCAGGTCGTCCATGCCCTGCCGGATCCACCCCCGGCACTGCCGCCGGGGCCGGTCACCGCGAGGGATCGCGCTGTCGCCAAGGTGCTTCGAGGAGTCGCCGACCTGGTCGAGTCCTGATCACGGGCCCGAAGAACCCATCCTCTTCAGGCGGGCTCGTGGGCCAGCAACGCGCCAAGGGTGCGTGACTGGTCCGTGGTGCCACCCAGCGTGAACTCGTGTCGCTTCGCCGCCGTGAAGTAGCGGTGCGCCTCACCGTCGAGGTCGATGCCGACACCGCCGTGTACGTGCACCGTGGTGTGCGCGATCCGGTGTCCGGCATCAGCTGCCCAGAGCTTCGCGATCGCCACGTCGGCGGTCGCGGGCAGCCCCTCGCTGAGCTTCCAGGCCGCCTGCCACATGGTCAGGCGCGCTCCCAGTGCGTCGATGTAGCCGTCGGCGAGCCGTTGGGAGACCGCTTGGAAGGTGCCGATCGGCCGCCCGAACTGCTCGCGCGACTTCGCATAGTCCGCCGTCAGCCCGAGCGCACCGTCCAGAGTGCCCAGCTGCTGCGCACACACCGCCAGGGTCATCCGTTCGATGAGCCACTCGCACACCTCGGCGCCGTTCCCGATGCTGCCGAGAACCCGGTCCATCGGGATGGCGGCCCGGTCGAGCTCGAGCAGACCGACCGTGTCGCCGTCGCTGAGCTTCTGCGAAAGGAGGGTCACACCCGGGTCGCTGACATGGACCAGGAAGACGGTGAGGCCCTCCGCCGTCCCAGCTGGTAGGACGAACATGTCGGCCAACGTCCCTGCGGGAACGGCTGTCTTGCTACCTGTCAGCAGCCAGGAGCTGCCGTCGTTCTCGGCCCGGGTGACCGGGGCGGACGGGGAGAACTGTCGGTCCTCCGAGAGAGCGGACGTGAGGATCGACGCGCCCGTGGCCGCCCCGGGAAGCCAGCGCGCCTGCTGGGTGCGGGTGCCGAACTGGGCGAGTGCCATCGCGGTGACCACGTGGGTGCCGAGCGGCACGGGAGCGACGGTGCGGCCGATCTCGACGAGCACACTGCACAGCTCGATCAGCCCCAGCTCGCTGCCGTCGTACTCCTCGGGCGCAGAGAGCCCGACCAGCCCTGCCTCGCCGAGGGCGCCCCAGAGCTCGGGGTCGAAGCGTGCGTCCTCGGAGTCGATCTCGCGCAGCCGCTCGGGGGTGCAGTGGTCCGCCAGGATGGTGGCGGTGAGGCTGGCGGCCTCCACAGCCTCGGCGGTGGGTTCGAAGTCCATCTCGGTTCCTATCGCTTCGCTGCGGGCAGGCCGAGACCGACGTGCCCGATGATGTCGCGCTGGATCTCGTTGGTGCCACCGCCGAAGGTCATCACCAGCGACGAGCGGTAGAAGCGCTCGAGTCGACCACGGAGCACCGCACCCGGGGAGCCCGCGCTGACCAGTGCCTTGGGGCCGATGATCTCCATCAGCGAGCGGTAGACCTCGGTCGCCATCTCGGACCCGTAGACCTTGGTGGCGGACGCGTCGGCGGGGGAGAGGTCCTTGGTCGCGGAGGCGAGCTGCCAGTTCAGCAGCTTGAGCATGTCGGCTCGGGCATGGGCGCGACCGAGCAGGATCTGCACCCACTCGGAGTCGATCACGCGGAAGCCGTCCGGGTTGCGCGTCTGCTTCGCCCACTCGGTGACCAGCCCGATCGAGTGCGTGACCGGGGCGGCCGAGGTGAGCGCCACACGCTCGTGGTTCAGCTGGTTGGTCATCAGTGCCCAGCCGCCGTTGAGCTCCCCGACGAGGTGGTCGTGGGGTACGCGCACTTCCTCGTAGTAGGTCGCGCTGGTGCTGACGCCGGCGACGGTGTGCACGGGCGTGAACGAGAAGCCGGGGCTGTCGGTCGGCACCAGGATCATCGAAAGTCCCCTGTGGCGGGGGAGATCAGGAGCGGTGCGGCAGGCCAGCCAGACGTAGTCGGCATACTGGATCAGCGAGGTCCACATCTTCTGGCCGGTGATCACCCACTCACTCTGCCCGTTCGAGCCGGCCTCGAGTCGCGCGCGGGTCTTCAGACTGGCGAGGTCGGTGCCCGACTCGGGCTCGGAGTAGCCGATCGAGAAGTGCATCTCGCCCTTGAGGATCTTGGGCAGCATCTCCTGCTTCTGGGC
>JBDSXU010000382.1:0-4950 GCA_039926005.1 Marmoricola sp. | reverse complement strand
CGCCCACCCACAGCGACGACCGAGCTGGGCAATGGCGCAGGAACTGGCCGCGGGCACCGGGCCCCTGCCCTCGGGCAGCCTGGTGACGCTCGAGCCCGGCGGGCAGATCGAGCTGTCGACACCGCCTGCTGAGGGCGTGGCAGCCGCTGTCTATGCCATGCGGGGGGATCGGCAGGTGCTGCGCGAGCAGCTGCTTGGGGCGGGCTTCGGGGCAGCCCCGTTGGGCTCCGACCTGGCCAGACCGGTCGCGCGCATCAACCCGAGTCCGCGCTACCTGGCGATGGAGCAGCACTTCGACGCGCTCGGCTGCGCCGGCTCCGGCAGGGAGATGATGTCCGCGACCGCTGCCCTGCAGGTGAACCTCGACGCGGGTCCTGCCAGTGGTTGGCACGATCGACTGGCCCTGGTCCGGGCGATGGTGCCGATGCTGGTGGCCGCCTCGTCGACCTCTCCGTACCTCGGCGGGACCTCGTCCGGTTGGCACTCGATGCGGCAGGGCACCTGGCAGGGCATCGACCACGGGCGCAGTGACCCGATGCCAGACGGGGAGCCGACCGCGGCGTGGGCCCACTACGCGCTCAACGCCTCCGTGATGCTGTTCCGCGACGACGACGAACTGCGGCCTGTGACCGAACGCGTGTCCTTCGGTGCCTGGCTCAGGGGAGAGGCGCTCATCGGTCGTCGTCCGACGATCGCCGATCTGGACTACCACCTGACCACGCTGTTCCCGCCCGTGCGGCCTCGGGGCTACGTGGAGATCCGCTGCCTGGATGCTATGCCGGACCGATGGTGGCCGGCGGTCGCCGCGCTGACCGCGACCCTGGTCGACGATCCCGTCGCAGCGGACGCGGCCGCCGAGGTGTGTGCCCCCGTCGCGAAGGTGTGGGAGACCGCCGCGCGGGCCGGCATCGAGGACCCCGCCATCCGCCGGGCCGTGACCGGCTGCGTGGAGATCGCTGCCCGACGGTGTCCCGACGAGCTGCGGACCGAGATGGAGGACTTCGCCGATCTGATCGCGTCCGGTCGAACGCCCAGCGGAGAGCTTCGCCGTCGGGTCGAGGTCACCAGCCCGCTCGTCGTACTCGAGGAGGAAGCCCGTGCGTGAGCAGATCGCCCGTGGTCTGGAGGCCGCCCGCGCCCGCACCCTGCGGCTGACGGACATCGACGAGGTCGAGCTGACCTCGCAGCACAGTCGGCTGATGAGCCCGCTCGTGTGGGACCTTGCCCACATCGGTCAGCAGGAGGACCTCTGGCTGCTGCGGGGCGGCAACTCCGCCGCCCAGGGGGTGCTGTCCTGCCGGATCGAGAGCCTGTACGACGCGTTCGAGCATCCGCGGGCCACCAGGGTCGGCCTGCCGCTGCTCTCGCCCACACAGGCGCGCAGCTTCATCTCGGACGTGCGCGGTCGTGTCCTCGAGGGGCTCGGGAGGGTCGATGAGACCGTCCCCGACCAGCTGTTTCCCTACGTCATGGTCGAGCAGCACGAGCAGCAGCACGTCGAGACGATGCTGGCGACCCACCAGCTCCGGAACGGCGCCCCCCTCCTGGGCCAAGGCACGCCCCTCCCGAGCGGACGGGTCGTCCCGGCGGGATCGGTGCTCGTGCCCGCGGGTCCGTTCACCCTCGGGGTGGACCTGGAGGACGAGCCCTGGTCGTTGGACAACGAGCGTCCGGCGCAGACCGTCGACCTTCCGGCCTTCCGGATAGCCCGCTCGCCGGTCAGCAACGGCGAGTGGCGGGCCTTCATCGACGCGCGCGGGTACGACGAGCCCCAGTGGTGGTCCGAGCGAGGATGGCGGCACCGGGTCGACGCCGGGCTCGAGCGGCCGCTCTTCTGGGCGGCCGACGGCTCGCGTCGCCGCTTCGGGCACATCGAGGAGATCCCGGCCGACGAACCGGTCCAGCACGTCGGCTTCTTCGAGGCGGAGGCCTATGCGGCGTGGGCGGGGGCGCGTCTCCCGACCGAGCAGGAGTGGGAGAAGGCCTGCACCTGGGACCAGGGAACGGCCCGAAGGCGCCGGTGGCCCTGGGGAGACGACGAGTGGACCCCGGAGCTGGCCAACCTCGGAGGAGAAGCCCTGCGCCCGGCGCCAGTCGGCGCCTATGAGGCTGGTGCGTCGGCCTACGGTGCCGAGCAGATGATCGGGGACGTCTGGGAGTGGACCTCCTCGGGGTTCGAGCCGTGGTCCGGCTTCGAGAAGATGATCTACGCCGACTACAGCGCGCCCTTCTTCGGTGGGGACTACAAGGTGCTGCGCGGCGGCTCGTGGGCCGTCGGTGGCGCGTCCATCCGACCCTCCTTCCGCAACTGGGACCTGCCGATCCGGCGACAGATCTTCAGCGGACTGCGATTGGCCTGGGACGTTGTGTAGGCACCTGGCCTGGATCGGCGAGCCACGGACCGTGTCGTCGTTGGTCCTGGACCCCCCCTACGGGCTGGAACGCCAGTCCTATGCGCCGCGGCGCCAGCAGCGAGGCCTGCTCAACGCCGACGGATGGGGGGTCGGCTTCCACGTGCCGGGCCGGGTCGAACCGGTCCGGTGGCGCTCGGCCAGGCCACTGTGGGGAGACGCCTCCTTCGCCTCGGTCGCGCCCGTCCTGAGCTCGGGGTCGGTGCTCGCGGCCGTCCGCTCGGCGACCCCCGGAATGCCGATCGAGGAGAGCGCCGCGGCGCCGTTCACCGACGGACGCTGGCTGCTCTCGCACAACGGCCGCCTCGACTCCTCCGTGCTGCCGGCCCGGCACGGCGCCGAGTCGATCTGCGACTCGGCGCTGCTGGCCGCGCAGGTCTTCGCGGAAGGCCCGCAGAACGTCGCCGACACGATCCGCGACGTGGCTGCTGCCGACCCGGCGGCCTACCTCAGCGTTCTCCTGAGCGATGGCACCAAGGTCATCGCCATCTCCTGGGGAGATCCCATGAGCTATCTCGTCGCTCCCGAGGGCGTCGTCGTGGCCAGTGAGCCCTATGACGACGACGCCCGCTGGGTCGACGTACCCGATCGGCACCTGCTCGAGGCCACCGCGAAGAGTGTCACCGTGACCGAACTGGAGGACTGAGTGCCCACCCTGGAACCCGCTGTCCATCTCGATCCGGGCGCGCTGGCGGAGCAGATGGCCGAGGACGTGCACGCCGGACTCGCGACGCGGCCGCGAAGCCTGCCGCCGAAGTACTTCTACGACGCCCGGGGGAGCGACCTCTTCGACCAGATCACCCGGCTCCCGGAGTACTACCCGACGCGCACCGAGCGGGCCATCCTCGAAGCCCGCGTGGCCGACGTGGCCCGGCTGAGCCAGGCCGAGACCCTCGTGGAGCTCGGCAGCGGAACCTCGGAGAAGACCCGCTTGCTCCTGCGCGCACTCACCCGCGAGGGGACCCTGCGCAGGTTCGTTCCCTTCGACGTCGATCCGGCCGTGCTGAAGGACGCCAGTGCCGCCGTGGCCGACGAGTTCCCAGAACTCGAGGTGGAACCCGTCGTCGGCGACTTCGAGCGGCACCTCGGTGAGCTCCCGCAGCATCCTCGGCGCCTGCTGGTCTTCCTGGGGTCAACGATCGGGAACCTCGACCCGGGCCAGCGCGCGAGGTTCCTCGCCGACGTACGTCGCAGCCTGGCCCCTGGTGACGGATTCCTACTCGGCACGGACCTGGTCAAGGGACCCAGCCGGTTGGTCGCGGCGTACGACGACGCACAGGGAGTGACCGCTGCATTCAACAAGAACGTGCTCGCAGTGCTCAACCGTGACCTCGGCGCGGACTTCGACCCCGACGCCTTCAGGCACCGTGCGGTGTGGGACCCCGAACGCGAGTGGATCGAGATGCGGTTGGAGTCACCGGGGTCGCAGAGCGTGCGGATCGCAGCGCTCGATCTGGACGTCGACCTGGCAGCAGGTGAGGAGATCCGCACCGAGATCTCCGCGAAGTTCCGGCGCGAGCGCGTGACGGACGAGCTGGCCGCTGCGGGCCTGCAGCTGGCCGAGTGGTGGACCGACCCCGACGAGGACTTCGCGCTCTCCCTGTCGGTGCCCATCTGACCCTCGCCCGCTGCAGTGGCGAAGCCGACCGGCTCTTCGACGGTGTGCCGGCCACGGAGCTGGAACCGCTACGAGTGGTCGGTTCTTCGCGTGTCAGTCACATCAAGTATGCCTTCGGGGCAGCCCTGACCCGAGCGCCGGGAGCTAACCGAGTGCGACGCAGACGACGCTGGTGGCACACAGCAGGAGCCCGAACGACTGCGCGCGGTGCAGCTTCTCGTGCAGGAGAAACGTGGCCAGCAGCACGGTGGCGGCCGGGTAGAGCGACGTCAGGACGGCCGCGACGCTCAGCAGCCCCTGCTGACGGGCGAGCAGGAACCCGACCACGGCCAGGGTCGCGAGCACGCCGGCCCCCAGACCCCACCAGTCGGCGCCCCGACGAGGTAGCGGATCGCCTCCGAGGGCCAAGGCAGCCACCGTCACGGCCACGAGTGAGACGAGCTGGGTGCCGAGGACCGGCCCGAACCCTGCCTCCTCCGGCACTTGGCCCAGGGCGGCGAAAAGTAGGCCGAAGCCGACGCCGGCCAGGATCCCGTCGAGCAGGCCCTCGGCGCTGCTCGCCGGGGCGTCAGCGGGTGCGGGTTCGCGCGACACCAGCCAGATGCCGGGAAGCGCCACCAGGATGCCCATCCACACCAGCGCCGTGGGCCTTTCGCCGGTCGCCACGGCCAGGGCTGCGGGCAGGAGCGCTGCTCCGACCGCCGAGACAGGTGCGACGACGCCCATGCGGCCCCGCGCGAACCCGCGGTAGAGGAACGCAGTGCCGGTTCCGCTGCCGACTCCGCCGAGCATCCCCCAGGCGTAGTCGGACGCCGACGGGTCACCCTCCACGACCACGGCGAGCACGACGGTCCCGAACGTCGCGCCCAGGCAGGCGGTCAGGGCCACCGGCCAGACCGACGCATGACGCGAGGCGACCCC
>JBDSXU010000381.1:0-4822 GCA_039926005.1 Marmoricola sp. | reverse complement strand
GGCATGTGCGGGCTGATGATCAACGGCGAGGCTCACGGCCCGCAGGTCACCACCACCTGCCAGCTGCACATGCGCTCGTTCAAGGACGGCGAGACGATCACCATCGAGCCGTGGCGCTCCGACGCGTTCCCGGTGCTCAAGGACCTGTGCGTCGACCGCCGCGCCTTCGACCGGATCATCCAGCAGGGTGGCTACATCTCGGTCAACACCGGCGCAGCGCCGGACGCGCACGCCACCCCGGTGCCTAAGGACAATGCCGACCGCGCCTTCGACGTCGCGACCTGCATCGGCTGCGGCGCCTGCGTGGCAGCCTGTCCAAACGGCTCGGCCTCGCTGTTCGTCGGCGCGAAGATCACCCACCTCGGCGAGCTGCCCCAGGGCCAGGCCGAGCGGGACTCCCGGGTCGTCAACATGGTCGCGCAGCACGACCACGAGGGCTTCGGTGGCTGCACCAACATCGGCGAGTGCACCGCGGCGTGCCCGAAGGGGATCCCGCTCGACGTCATCTCGCAGCTGAACAAGGACCTCCGCAACGCCATCCGCCACGGGTACTGAACAGCGGCCCAGCATTCATCGACCGAGCGGGAACGCCTTCTTGGGCTGCCATCCCGAGGCGTCGTCGTGGTGGTACATCCACAGCTCGGAGACGTCGAAGGCCGCGTCGAATTGCTCGAGGTCGGTGAAGGCCCGCTCGAGCTGGTTCTCGGGCAGGTGATGGGCCACCGTGACGTGCGGGTGATAGGGGAACACGCGCTCGATCACCAGCGGTCCCTGTCGCACCCAGGCAGCCAGCTGCTCGCACTGGCTGATGCCTTCGACAACGCCGACGAAGACCACTGGGGAGACGGGCGCGAAGGTGCCCGTCCCGCGAAGGTGCACGCGGAACGGTTCCATGTCGCCTGCCACCTGCTCCAGGTGCGCGATCACGGCATCTATGTCCCCCTCGGTCACCTCGTGGGGCGGCAGCAGGGTGATGTGCGAGGGGATGTGCCGGGCGGACTCGTCGCCGGCGTCGATGCGGTACTGCTGGAGCTCGGGCCCCCACGGCTCGGGGACGGCGACGGAGACTCCGATCGTGGGCACGGGCCGAGACTACCTAGAGGTGCCGGCGTGTCGACAACCAGTCATCGGGCCAGCCATCGGGCCAGTCATCGGGGCACGAACCCGACCCGGTCGTAGACGTCGGCCAGCGTTCCCCTCGCCACCTCGCCGGCCGTCTCCGCACCAGCCCGAAGCACTCGCTGCAGCTCCGCACGGTCATCGAGCAGCTCCAGTGTGCGGTTGCGGAACGGGGTCACGAAGTCGACGACCACCTCGGCCAGGTCACCCTTGAGGGCGCCATAGCCCTGTCCGTCGTACGCCGCGACGAGGTCCTCGATGCTCCGGCCGCTCAGCTCGGAGTAGATCGTCAGCAGGTTGGAGACGCCGGGCTTCTCCACGGGGTCGAAGCGGATCTCGGTGCCGGAGTCCGTGACCGCCGAGCGGATCTTCTTCGCCGAGACCTTGGGGTCATCGAGCATCTCCACGATGCCGCTGACACTGGAGTTCGACTTCGACATCTTGATGGCAGGGTTCGCCAGGTCGAGGATCTTCGCGGTCGACTTCAAGATGTAGGGCTCAGGAAGGCGGAAGGTCTTCTTGTAGCGATGGTTGAAGCGTTGCGCGAGATCGCGGGTCAGCTCGAGGTGCTGGCGCTGGTCCTCACCCACCGGGACGAACTCCGGTCGGTAGAGCAGGATGTCGGCCGCCTGCAGGATCGGATAGGTGAACAACCCGACCGAGGCCGCACCCTCGCCCTCCTTGGCAGACTTGTCCTTGAACTGCGTCATTCTGCGTGCCTCACCGAAACCGGTCAGGCACTGCAGTACCCAGGCCAGCTCGGCGTGCTCGGGCATGTGTGACTGGATGAAGATCGCGGAGCGTTCCGGGTCGATGCCCATGGCGATCAGCTGCGCGGCGGCCACGAAGCATCGCTCGCGGAGCTTCTTCGGCTCCGGGCCCGGCTCGAGCGCGTGCATGTTCGCGATGAAGAAGAACGGCTCGTGGCTCTCCTGGAGGTCCACCCACTGCCGCGTCGCGCCGAGGTAGTTGCCGAAGTGGAACGAGTCGCTGGTGGGCTGGATGCCGGACAGGACACGTGGGCGCGCCGGCTGGCCGTCCTGAGCTCGTGGGGCCGGGGTCTTCTGGGACATGGTCGCCAGTGTTCCAGTTGCTCACACGGCACGCCCTTGGCAGGGTGCACCCATGACCGTCATCCCCACACTCACCGACGGCGTGGTGCGGCTGAGACCCCCGAACGACGACGACATCGAGGGTTCCTACGAACAGTGCCAGGACCCGTTGAGCCAGCAGTGGACGACGATCCCGGTCCCCTACACGCGCGACGACGCACGCACCTACCTGCGGCAGATCATCCCCGGCGGCTGGGAGACCGACCGCGAATGGGGCTTCGTGGTCGAGGCCGACGACGACACCGGCACGGCCAGGTTCGCCGGGACGATCTCGTTGCGCAACGAGGGCGAGCGACGCGCCGAGATCGCCTACGGCTCGCACCCCTGGGTGCGCGGGCGCGGACTGATGGAGCGGGCACTGCGGCTGCTGCTGGACTGGGGCTTCGTGGAGCGCGACCTGCAGACGGTCATCTGGCTGGCCCGTCGCGGCAACTGGCCCTCGCGACGGCTGGCCTGGCGGCTCGGGTTCACGGTCGAGGGCACGCTGCGTGACTGGCTCTCACAACGTGGCGAGCTGGCCGACGCGTGGGTGGGCACGCTTCGGCGCGGCGACGACAGGGCACCTCGCACCACGTGGTGGGTGCCCCCCGTGATCACCAGCGGGCCCGTGGTGCTCCGAGCCCCGGGGGAGGCGGACGTCCCGCGCACGATCGAGGCCCTCAACGACGCGACCATCCAGCGATACGGCCAGCGGATCCGCGACACGGCACCGCACGACGCGGCCACGGTGCGCGAGCGCACGCTCGGGATCCTCGAGGAGAGCGCGAGCGGGACGTCCCTGGCGTGGACGGTGGCAGACACGGAGAGCGACGAGCTCCTCGGCTGGATCGCGCTCTACGACATCCACCCCGGCCGTGAGGCCGAGCTGGGTTACTGGGCCCACCCCGACGCACGCGGACGCGGCGCGATCTCCCGCGCGTGCCGGATGATGGCCAGGCACGCGTTCATCGACGCCGAGGACGGCGGGCTGGGGTTGCACCGGCTGACCGCCAACGTCGCGGTGACCAACGAGGAGTCACAGCGCGTCCTCGAGCGCTCCGGCTTCGTGCGCATCGGGGCCGAGCGGAAGAGCACGCTGCTGCCCGACGTCGGCTATGTGGACGCGGTGCTCTACGACCAGCTCGCCGAGGACCAGTCACGCCACGACTGGTGATCCCCGGGCTGCTCAGGCGGTGCGGCGGTGCAGCCGCGCCGAGGCCAGCAGCACGACCAGCCCGGCGACCGACAGACCCGCACCGACCCAGCTCGCCGCGGTGTAGCCGAACCCGGCCGCCACCACCACGCCACCGAGGTAGGCGCCGAGCGCGTTCGCGACGTTGAGAGCGGCGTGGTTCATCGCCGCACCGATCGTCTGGGCGCTGCCCGCGACCTGCATCAGCCTCATCTGCAGGTTCGTGACCAGGACCGAGCTGACCACACTCAGGGTGAACGCCGTCAGCAGTCCGGGGATGAAGAACTGCGCGGTCCAGGTGAAGAGCACGAGCGCCAGGGTCATCGCCACCGAGGAGACGAGCAGCGAGCGAAAGATCGACCAGTCGGCGAGGCGGCCACCGAGCGGCGTACCGACGACCATGCCGACACCGAACACCAGCAGGTAGACGGGCACCAGGCTCTCGCTCAGTCCGGCGACATCGGTGACGGTCGGCGCGATGTAGCTGTACATCGCGAACATGCCACCGAAGCCGATCGCCCCGGCGAGCAACGTCAGCAGCACCTGCGGGTTCTTGAACGCCCTCAGCTCGTTGCGACCGGTGGCCTCGCGGTTGGCGCCGACGTGCGGGACCAGCCACAGCACGAGCGCCGCGGTCAGGGCGGCGAGCACCGTCACCAGCCAGTACGCCGAGCGCCAACCCGCGTGTTGCCCGAGCCAGGTGGCGGCGGGCACGCCCGCGACGTTGGCCATCCCGAGCCCGAGCATCACCCGGCTGACGGCCCGGCCGCGGCGCTCGGGGGTCACGAGATCTGCCGCGACGAGCGAGGCGACGCCGAAGTAGGCGCCGTGCGGCATCCCGGCGAAGAAGCGGGCGAGGGTGAGCTGCGTGAACCCGGTCGCGAGCGCGCTTGCGGCATTCCCGATGAGGAAGATCGCCATCAGCCCGATCAGCAGCTCACGCCGCGGCAGCCGGGCACCGAAGACGGCGATCAGCGGAGCGCCGACCACCACCCCGATGGCGTACGCCGAGATGACGCGGCCGGCCGTGGGAATGGAGACCCCCACACCGTGCGCCAGCTGCGGCAGCAGGCCCATGGAGACGAACTCGGTGGTGCCGATCGCGAAGCCGCCCATCGCCAGGGCGAACAGGGCGAAGCCGATCTGGAGCGGCGAGCCTCGGCGTGCGGCCTCGAGCCGTCGGGCGCGCCCCGACAGGCCGGCTGTGGCCTCTTGGGTGTCCTCGATGGTCGTAGTCACCCCTTTCTCAACGCGAAGACGCCGCCCGGATTCCCCGGGCGGCGTCGCAAGCAGTGTTGAATGCGTCTCAGTTGAGCGAGGCCAGCAAGTCGTTGAACGTCTTGGACGGGCGCATGACCTGCGAGGCCTTCTCGGCGTCGGGGCGGAAGTAGCCCCCGATGTCGGCGGGCGAGCCCTGGAC
>JBDSXU010000380.1:0-3077 GCA_039926005.1 Marmoricola sp. | reverse complement strand
CGATCGAGATCGCGGTGGCGAGAGTCGCGGAGAACAGCGAGAGCCACAGTGCGTCGAGCACCTCCGGCGTACCGAGGATCCTGCCGAGCCCGGACCAGGGCGCGCGGAACAGCAGTCCGACCAGCGGCACGACGAGCAGCAGCGCACCGATCAGGGCCGGGGTGCCCAGTGGCCAGGGAGTGGGTTGCCGAGCTGCCCTACCAGGGGCCATCAGGGGCCCTGGAAACCGGCATCCTCGAGCACTTTCGCACCCGCGTCCGAAAGCACGAGCTCGACGAACTCGCCGGCCGTCTTCGTGTGCTTCGAGCCGGAGAGGGTCGCGATCGGGTACTTGGTCTCGGCGTTGACCTCAGCCGGGATCTCGAGGCCGTTGACCTTCTCGCCGGCAGCGAGGACGTCGGTCACGTAGACGACGCCCGCGTCGACCTCACCCAGGGTGACCTTGGTCAGCACGGACTTCACGTCGACCTCCTCGGTGGCGGGCTTCACGGTGAGCTTCGCGTTGGCGAACACCTCAGCGGCGACCTTGCCACATGGAACCTCGGCCTGACAGACCGCGACCTTCACGTCGGGCTTCGCGAGGTCCGTCAGAGCGGCGATCCGGCCCGGGTTGTCGGCCGGGGTGACGATCTCCATGCTGTTGGTCGCGAAGTCCTTCGGGTCCTTGGCCTCGTCCGCCTGCACGACCGTGTCCATGTTGCTCGGGCTCGCCGAGGCGAACACGTCGGCCGGGGCGCCGCGGCCGATCTGCTCGGCCAGCCCGGAGCTCGGACCGAAGTTGAACTGCACCCTCGTGCCCGGGTGGTCCTTCTCGAACCGCTTGCCCAGCTCGGTGAAGGTCTCGGTCAGTGACGCGGCAGCGAAGACGCGGATGGTGACGTCCTTCCGGGTCGCTCCCGAGTCGTCGTCGGACCCGCAGGCCGCGAGCGAGGTGAGGGCCAGGCAGCCGGCCAGGCAGGACAGCAACAGGCGCATCTTCATGACTTCTCCGGGAGCTCGACGCCGACATTGGTGGACTTCACGGTTGCGATGGCCAGGACGCCGGGCTCGAGCTCGAGCTCGTCGGCCGCCTCCCGGCTCAGCAGGGAGACGACCCGGTGAGGTCCGGCCTGGATCTCGACCTGGGCCATCACGGTGTCGCGCACGACCCGGGTCACCAGTCCGACGAACCGGTTGCGGGCCGAGGCGGACACGACCGGTCCCGGCTCGAGACGGTCACCGCTCTCGGCGATCTCCTGGGCGAGCGCCGCCAGCTGAGCTCCTTCGACGACCTGGCGCGAGCCCTCGGTCGCGGTGGTCAGCCTGCCTGACTCGGCCCAGCGTCGTACGGTGTCGTCACTGACTCCGAGCAGCTCGGCCGCCTGCTTGATGCGATACGTCGTCACGCGTGGAGACTAGCCGCATCTGCGGCTGTGCGTCTGCTGCGGGTCCGCAGATGCGGCTGGTCAGTCCTCCCAGCCGGGCGGGCGGTGCTTCTTGGGGAGCTTCGCGACGACCAGCGTGTAGGACTCGTCGACCGCCTCGCACACCTCGTCGTCGTCGATCGCCCCGTTGAACCGCAGGTTGTTCCAGCCGGAACGGCCGATGTAGGCCATCACGCTCGCGTCGTCCGGGTAGCGCCGCAGCCACTCGTCTGCGACCTCCCGGGTGACCCCGCTCTTCACCCCGACCCCGTCGCCGCCGATGAACACGAAGATCTTGTCGTGCACCTTGATGACCGGGTGCTCGTGCCCCCACGGGTTGTCCGCCCACGCACCGGGCTTCGCCAGACAGTGGTCCACCATCTCCTCGGGTGTCATGGGACGAAGGTACGACGGGGGGTTGATGGTGGCCGGGGGCGGGAGCAACTGCATGCCTAGAGTTGTCGGCATGCATACCGAGACCTCCATCGAGATCCCTCGCCCGGAGTCCGTCACCGACGCGGACCGAGCCGAGCTGGGCAGGAACTGGCTCGAGGAGCGCAACCGGATGCTGGCTGAGGGCGGTGGCACCCTCGAGCAGGTGCGTGCCCACTTCGAGGGCTCGTGACCAGCTCATGAAGACGCGCTGTTGACGTCCTGGCTGGCCGACTCCCGGCCACTGAGGAACCCCCACTTCCGGAGGCTCTGGACCGCCAACATCGTCACCGTCGTCGGCGCACAGCTCACCGTGGTGGCGGTCCCGTCCCAGATCTACGCGGAGACCGGGTCGTCGGGGTACGTCGGCCTGACCGGCGTCTTCGGGCTGGTGCCCCTGGTCGTCTTCGGCCTCTGGGGTGGAGCCCTCGCCGACGTGATCGACCGGCGCACCCTGTTGATCTGTACGACGATCGGGATGATCGGCACCAGCGCGCTGTTCTGGCTGCAGGCGTGGTCGGGAAACACCGACGTCTGGTTGCTGCTCAGCCTGTTCTCGGTCCAGCAGGCGTTCTTCGCGGTCAACCAGCCGACGAGGAGCGCCGTACTTCCCCGCCTCTTGCCCCTGAACCTGTTGCCGGCGGCCAACTCGCTGAACATGACCGTGATGCAGGCCGGCGCCATCGGCGGTCCGCTGATCGCGGGGGCACTGATCCCGGTGTTCGGCTTCTCGTGGCTCTACCTGATCGACACCCTGACGTTGATCCCCACCTTGGGGGCGGTGCTCCGCCTGCCGCCGCTGCCGATCGAGGGCACCACGGGAAGTCTCGGCTTCAAGGCGGTGCTCGACGGACTCGGCTACCTCAAGGGTCAACCGGTGCTGCTGATGTCGTTCCTCGTGGACATCATCGCGATGGTCTTCGGGATGCCGCGGGCGCTGTTTCCCGAGATGGCGCATATCGACTTCGGCGGGCCCGAGGGTGGCGGCTTGGCGTTCGCCGTCCTGTTCGCCGGGATCCCGGCCGGAGCCGTGCTGGGCGGCGTCTTCTCGGGCTGGGTGTCGCGGGTCGAACGGCAGGGCATCGCCGTACTCGCCTCGGTGACGGTCTGGGGCCTGGCGATGCTCGGCTTCGGCGCCGCTGTCGGACTCGCGGACCACTGGAGATGGCCGATGCTGGTGGTCGCCGTGCTGATGCTCGTGATCGGGGGGGCCGCCGACATGGCGTCGGCCGCGTTCCGCAC
>JBDSXU010000379.1:0-6553 GCA_039926005.1 Marmoricola sp. | reverse complement strand
CCTGGGCGGCGATGTCCTCGCTGGAGAGCGCCGGGTGGCCGGTGCTGGTGGTGGCGTCGACGGTGAAGATCACTGCCGCCATTCCGCCTGCGCGGTAGCGCTCGGCGAGGTCGGCCACCGTGGGCGTGCGGTTTTCGGAGCCCTTGAAGTACGCCGCCGACGCGCCCATCAACTCCTCGTCCAGGGAGAGGCAACCGTGCTCGTCCTGCTCGACGTGGACGTGCATGTCGATCGCCTTGACGGCCTCGACGTCGATCCGGGGGGTGTACGTCGTCACTCGTGCATCTCCTTCAGGCGGGACTTGACCAGCTTGCCGGAGGCGTTGTGCGGAAGCTCGCGCACCACGACGACAGACTTGGGGATCTTGTAGCGGGCGAGCCGGCCCTCGAGATGGGCGAGCAGCTCCTCCTCGGTGAGCTCGGCCCCTTCATGCACAGTGACCACGGCCCTGCCGACCTCCCCCCACCGTTCGTCCGGTACGCCGATCACGGCAGCCTCCGCGATCGCGGGATGGGTGTGGATGGCCTGCTCGACCTCGGCCGGGTAGACGTTCTCGCCGCCCGAGATGTACATGTCCTTGAGCCGGTCGACGATGGTCAGGAAGCCCTCGTCGTCGACGACGGCGAGGTCGCCGGTCCGCAGCCAGCCCTCGGTGAACGCCTCGGCGGTGGCGGCAGGGTTCTGCCAGTAACCGGAAGTCACGTTGGGTCCGGAGACGATCACCTCTCCGGGCTCGCCGACGTCGACCGGATCCATCGTCGGCGTGACCACCCGGACGTCGGTGAAGAAGCAGGCCGTGCCCGCTGACCCGAGCTTGCGCGCACCATCCGCGGCCCGCAGCATGGTCGCGCCGGGTGAGGACTCGGTGAGGCCGTATCCCTGGGTGATCATCAGCCCGCGGTCGAGCCAGACCTGCAGCAGCGACTGGGGGATCGGAGCTCCGCCACTCAGCGCGCTGCGCAGGGTGCTCAGGTCGGCCTCGGCGAAGCGCTTCGTCGCGGCGATCGCGAGATACATCGAGGTCACCCCGAACAGCAGCGTCACCCCCTCCTGCTCGATCAGCTCGATGGCGCGGTCGGGGTCGAACTTCGCCTCGATCAGCGCCGTTCCACCCTTGAGGATGGTCGGGAACAGCACCTGGTTGAGCGCAGCTGTGTGGAAGAGCGGCGCCGTGACCAGTGCGACCTCGTCGCTGCCGAGGTCGACGTCGACCATCAGGTTGAAGACGTTCCAGGTGATGTTGGCGTGAGTGAGCATGACGCCCTTGGGCCGGCCGCTGGTGCCGGAGGTGTACTGGATCATGAACAGGTCCTCGGGCCCGACCGGCTCGTCGATCGTCCCCTCCGGGCCGAACAACAGGGCGAGGCTGGCGCCGTCGTCGCGGAGGATCCGCGCTCGGTCCAGCTCCAGACCCGCGACCTCCGCGGACTCGACACCGGCCTCGAAGCCGGCCTGCCAGATCAGCAGACGGGCCCCGCTGTCCTCGAGGACGTGGCGCAGCTCGGGTGGGGCCAGGCGGGTGTTGACCGGCAAGAAGACGGCCCCGAGTTTGGCGACCGCGAACATCGTCTCCACCAGCTCACCGCAGTTGAGGCCGAGGAACGCCACCCGGTCACCACGACTCACTCCCCGCTCGCGAAGACCGAGTGCCAGTCTCGTCGAGCGGTGCTCCAGCTCGGCGTACGTCGTGACGCGGCCGGCCTGCACGAGCGCCGGCTTGTCCGGCGTCATCCGCGCCCGGCGAGCGGGCCAGGATCCGAGTCCCTGGTCCAACATCACGACTCCTGTTCGGGGTCGAAGTCGAGGCCGAGCCGGCGCTTGGTCTCCAGCAGCTCGCGGAGCGCCTGGTCCCGTGCTGCCAAGACCTCGTCCTCGCGTCCGCCGAGCTCTTCACGGACGCCGGTGACGAGCTTGTCGACCAGCTCGGGCGTCAGCCCGGGTGAGCCGAGGTCCTCCCACCACTCCACCATCGGCGGCCCGAGATGTTCCAGCACGTGCTCGAGCCCACCGGGGCCTCCGGAGAGATGTTGGGTGGCGAACGGACCCAGCAGCGCCCAGCGCAGTCCCGGGCCCGAGGAGATCGCCAGGTCGAGGTCTCTGACAGATACGACACCCTCGCCGACCAGGTAGTACGCCTCGCGCCACAGAGCGGCCTGCAACCGGTTGGCGACGTGACCGGGTAGTTCGCGGCGCAGTCGGATGGGCCGCTTCCCGAGGTGCCGCATCACCGCCATCGCCGAGTCCAGCGCCTCCTCGGAGGTCTGCTCACCGCCGACGACCTCGACGAGCGGCACCAGGTGCGGCGGGTTGAACGGGTGCGTCACGAGCACCCGCTCGGGATGGCGGCAGCCGCCCTGGAAGGCACTCGGCGCAAGGCCTGAGGAGCTGCTGGCGAGCAGTACGTCGGGAGCGGCCGCGGCGTCGAGCACCTCGAACAGCTCCCGCTTCAGGTCGAGCCGCTCGGGTCCGCACTCCAGCACGAGGTCCGCTCCGGCGACGGCGTCGGCGGCATCGGCGGTGAACCGGGTGCGCTCGTGGGCTGCCGTCGCGCCCAGCTCCGTGAGCCGCAGCGCGAGGTTCTCCCGGAGCCGCTCCTCGGCACCGGGGGCCGGATCGGTGGCCACCACGTCGAGACCGTGGGCGAGCACCAGCGCGGCCCAACTGGCCCCGATGGACCCTGCACCGACGACGGCAACCGTCTCTATCTCCTGGGGGGCGATCACGTGGTGACTCCTCTCGACTCCGCCAACTCGACGTACACGTCGAGGGAGGTGGGTACGGCGAGTGCGTCCCTGCTGGCGACGTCCTCGAGGGCAGCCCCCTGCAGGATCCGCTTCACAGGCAGCTCGAGCTTCTTGCCGGTCAGGTTGCGCGGGACGGCCGACACGCTGGCGACCGCATCCGGGACGTGCCGCGGGGACAGGGACGTGCGCAGCTCCTTGCGGATGCGGGCGCGGAGGCTGTCGTCGAGCTCGAGCCCGTCCCTGAGCGCCACGAAGAGCAGCAGCTCTCCGTTGCCCCCGGCTGGGTCCTCGAGGTGGACGACCAGGCTGTCGGTCACCTCGTCGAGCTCCTCGACGACACGGTAGAACTCGGCGGTGCCGAGTCGCACGCCGCCGCGGTTCAGGGTCGCGTCAGAGCGCCCGGTGACCACACAGCTGCCGTCATCGTCGAAGACGATCCAGTCGCCGTGGCGCCAGACGCCCGGGAAGTGGTCGAAGTACGCCGCACGCAGCCGGCTGCCGTCGTCATCGCCCCAGAAGGCAACCGGCATCGAGGGCATCGGCGAGGTGATGACGAGCTCACCGGGCTCCCCTCGGACCTCGTGGCCGGCCTCGTCGAAGGCGTGCACGTCCACGGCGAGCCCACGGCCGGAGATCTTGCCGGCGAGCACCGGGAGAAGCGGGTTGTTCTGCACCAGTCCGGTGCACACGTCGGTTCCGCCGCTGCCGACGTTGAGCAACACCTCGGGTCCGAGCTGGTCGCGGATCCACGCGTAGCCCTCGGGTGGGAGCGGTGACCCGGCCGAGCCGACCACCCGGACGGCGAGGTCGTAACCCTGCCGCAGGTCGATCCCGGCAGACCGACACGCCATCACGAAGCCGGGGCTCGCGCCCATCAGCGTCGCCTGCGTCTCCTCGGCCAGACGCCACTGCCAGGTGAGGTCGGGGTACGCCGGGTCGCCGTCGACCATCACGATCGAGGTGCCGACCAGCAGCGAGGAGACCAGAGCGTTCCACATCATCCACGCGGTGGTGCTGAACCAGAGCATCCGGTCCTCAGGGCCGAGGTCCCAGGAGAAGGCGTGGTTCTTCAGGTGCTCGAGCAGGATCCCTCCGTGCCCATGGACGATCGCCTTCGGCTGTCCCGTCGTACCGGAGGAGAAGAGGACCACCAGCGGGTGGCCGAACGGCACCGGCTCGAACGCGAGGACAGGCGCCTCGACTGCGTCTAGGAGGGCAGGCCAGGACTCGGCGTCCTCGACTCGCCACTCGCCGTACTCGATGTCGAGCACGTGCCGCACGGTCGGCAGGGCCGCCCTTATCTCGCGCACCTGCTCGGCACGGTCGACGTCCTTGGAGCCGTAGCGATACCCGCCGGCAACCAGCAGGACGACCGGCTCGACCTGGGCGAACCGATCCACGACGCTGCGGGCACCGAACTCCGTCGCGCAACTCGCCCAGGTCGCACCCAGGCTGGCTGTGGCCAGGAATGCGACCAGCGCCTCGGGCACGTTGGGGACATAGCCCACGACCCGGTCGCCACGGCTCACGCCGAGACCTGCGAGAACGGTGCGTGCTCTGGCGACCTGGTCGCGCAGCTCGGCAAAGGTCAGGTCGAGGTCAGGTCGGGTCTGTGAGCGGCCGAGGACGGCGATGCGGTGGGCGTCGTGGGTGCGGCCGAACGCATGCTCGGCGTAGTTCAGCAAAGCGCCCGGGAACCACTCGGCACCGGGCATCTTGTGGCTTTCCAAGACGTGGGAGTACGGCGCGTGGGAGATCACCCCGAAGTAGTCCCAGACCGCCGACCAGAACCCTTCCAGGTCATCGACCGACCAGCGCCAGAGCTCCTCGTGGCTGCTCACTCGCAGGCCACGATGCTCCTTCAGCCATGCCAGGAACGCGCCGACCTTGCTGTGCTCGAGCACGTCGGCGGGTGGTGTCCACATGACCTGTCCGACCTCGATCGGAGAGACCTCTGTGCCGAGGTCCGGGCTCACCGGTCGGTGACCTTCGAGCCACGACCGTCGAGGAACTCACGCATCCGCAACTTGGCGTCATCGCTGCCCTGGGTGATGGCGGCCATCATCGCCTCCATCAGGTACCCCTCGCGGGGGTTCGCCTCGGCGATCCGTGGCAGCGCCTGGACCACCGCGAAGTTGGTCTGCGGGGCGTTCTCCGCAATCCGACCGGCGAGCTCGAGGGCCTTGTCGAGGCCGGTGCCGTCGTCCACGACGTACTGGCTGAGCCCGACTGCGGCACCTTCTTCCGCGTCGTACCTGCGGCCGGTGAGCATCAGGTCCATCATCCGGGCGACTCCGATCAACCGCGGCACACGGACTGCGGCACCGCCCCCCACGAAGAGCCCGCGTTGCCCCTCGGGGAGGGCGTAGAAAGTCGACCGCTCGGCCACCCGGATGTGTGCCGCCGCTGCCAGCTCGAGGCCGCCTCCCACGACGGCACCCTTGAGCGCCGCCACGACTGGGACCGAGCCACTCTCGACGAGGTCGAAGACGCGGTGCCACATCCTCGAGTGGATGACGCCGGACAAGGTGTCGCGCTCGCCCATCTCGGCCAGGTCGAGCCCAGCGGAGAAATGGTCACCATCTGCGGTGATGACGACAGCGCGGACGTCGGAATCGAGCTTCTGGAAGAACCGCTCGATCCCGAGGATCGTCTCGTCGCTGAGCGCGTTGCGCTTCTCGGGCCGGGCCAGGGTCAGCACGGCGACCGCCCCCCACAGCTCGGCGCGCAGGGTGGGCGGCAGGTCGGTCGCGATCGACGCGTTGCTCTCGTGCACGGGGCCTCCGGGGTTAGGACTACATCAGGACGAATAAGCAGGTTTCCTGATGATTATGCACCGAGGCGGACCGCTCGGCAACCCGGATGTACGCCGTAACCCTGTTGGTGAGGTCAGGCGTCGTCAAGGGGGACGGTGAGAAAGCGGACCGGACGTCACCTTGCCCAACAATCCCGGTGAACTCTCCGGCAGCGCGTCGCCGCGTTGGCGAGCCCGGGGCCACAGCCAACTGGTTTAGTCTTAGTGGAGCAAATAGTCTATAAGCGATTTACCACGATATACCGGAGTAATTGTGTCGTTACAAGTCTTGCCATCAACAAGAAGTGCGCTCGTCTGGCAAGTCAGCCACCTCACAGAACCGGAGCTCCCATGCCCAGATTCACCAGGAAGAGCCTTTCGATGTTCGTCGCAGTGCTCGTCGTCCTCACGGGCGCCGGCGCGGCGTTTGCCTACTGGACCAACTCGGGTTCCGGCACCGGAACGGCCGGCACCGGCACGAACGTCGCGGTCACCGTCAACCAGACGACGGTCGTCACCGGGCTGTACCCGGGCGGCTCGGCTGTGACGCTGAGCGGCAACTTCAACAACCCGAACGCGGGCCCGACGTACGTGACCGCGGTGACCGCCACTGGCTACGTCGTCGACGCCACGCACGTGACGGCTGGCTGCGCCACCACAGGCAACTACACGCTGGGTGGCACCGCGCCGGTGGCGGCGAACGTCCCCGCCGGCTCCAACCAGGGCGCCTGGACGGGCCTGACCATCACGATGAACAACCTTGGAACCAACCAGGACGCCTGCAAGGGCGCGACGGTCACGATCACCTACGCCAGCAGCTGACCCGCTTGACGCTGCGGTAGTGAGGGTGGATGGAAGCTGGGACACCGCTTCCATCCACCCATCCGTGGTTTACGCCCCCCGAGCTTCGCCCAGCTCGGGCTAGGGGCGCGCCGAGGGCGCACTTGGCGGCTGGGTTGCGTCGAGGATCTCGTCCAGTTCTGCGCGGAGGTATCTGGCGAGTAGGTCCAGGTCG
>JBDSXU010000378.1:0-2097 GCA_039926005.1 Marmoricola sp. | reverse complement strand
GAGGCCGAGCAGATCGTCAGCGCCGCGAAGAAGCAGGCCGAAGCGCTCCGCAACAGCGGTCACGCCGACTCCGAGCGCGAACTGCAGGCGCTCAAGGCCGAGGTCAACCGCCTGACCCGTCGCCGCGACTCGATCACCGCCCAGCTCTCCGCGCTGCGCGACGTGGTGGCCGGGTTCGGCAACGACGACGAGAGCTGACGTGGGGGAACCCGGGTCCGACACCTCCAGCGAGCCCTCTCCCGAAGCCGGTGCAGCACCGGTCCAGGAGTCGGGTGGAGGCAAGAAGGTGGCGACGTCCACCGGACCCGGGGAATCACCTCAGGGTGATGCGCCTGCGCTCGATGCCAGCGCGCGCGTGCCCCCCGACCCGCACGCGCATCGCCACGGTGCCTGGGACCGCTCGCCGTTCGTCACCGGCTTCATGCTCGCAACGGGTGCCCTGCTGGCGTACTGGTTCGGCGGACTGATCATCCAGGCCAGCTCGGTCATCATCTTGATCGTCGTCGCGCTGTTCATCGCGTTCGGCCTCAACCCGGTCGTTCGATGGCTGGTGAAGCGCGGCATCCGGCGCTCCTACGCGGTCCTGATCGTCGCCCTCGGCGTCGCCGTCGCCCTGGCGTTGTTCGTCCTCGCCATCGCCCCGGTGGTCGCGGACCAGATCTCTGCCATTAACGACAATGCGCCCGGCTGGTTCGACCAGCTGCAGCGCAACAGGCAGATCCAGCGTTTGGACGACAAGTACGACCTCATCGCGAAGGCCAAGGACTACGTCACCAGCGGCGACCTGACCCAACAGCTGTTCGGCGGCGTGCTCGGATTCGGTCTCGCGATCCTCTCCGCGCTCGCCAACGCGTTCGTGGTGATCGTGCTCACGCTCTACTTCCTCGCCTCGCTCGACAAGGTCAAGCACGGCCTCTACCGCCTGGCCCCGGCCAGCAACCGCCCGCGCGTGGAGAGCCTCGGTGACCAGATCCTCGAGAGCATCGGCGGCTACCTCTCCGGCGCCTTCGTGGTCGCTCTCTGCGCGGGTCTCTCGACGCTGGTGTTCTTGTTCATCGTCGGCCTGGGAAAGTACGCCTTGGCGCTCGCGGTCGTGGTCGCGCTCCTCGACGTGATCCCGATGATCGGCGCCACCCTTGGCGCCGTAGTCGTCAGTGCGATCGCCCTGGCGACCGACGTACGGACCGGCATCATCTGCATCATCTTCTTCGTGATCTACCAGCAGGTCGAGAACTACCTGATCTACCCGCGGGTGATGTCGAAGTCCGTGGACATCCCCGGAGCGATGACGGTGATCGCCGCCCTGGTCGGGGCGAGCCTGCTCGGCGTGGTGGGGGCCTTGCTGGCCATCCCGACCGCCGCCGCGATCCTGCTGCTGGTGCGCGAGGTGTTCATCCGCAAGCAGGACGCGCGCTAGTGGTCCGGCTGCGGCACCGGCCTGTCCTTGTACGCCGAGAGGTTGTGCGCGTTGTAGGCACTCGTGTCAGCTGTCTCCATGGAGCCGTCCCACGCCGTCGGTAGTGGCGTGGGCACCTCAGGGGTGACCCTCCTGACGATCTCGTCGAGCACCTTCTCGGCATCACCCACCCAGAGGTGCTTGGCGCCCTGCACGGGCACCACCTCGACCTGGGTGAGCGGCGCGAACCGCTCGATGGCCGCGTCGGGCCGCAGGTAGTCGTCGTGCTCGGGGATCAACGCCGTGACGGGCTTCCCGGAGTCGGCCCAGCGCTCGAGGTCCTCGGGTGCGCTGTAGCGCAGCGGGGGCGAGAGCAGGATGGCACCCTTCACCGACGGGTCAAGGCCGTGCATCAGCGCCAGATCGGTGCCGAAGGACCAGCCGACGAGCCAGATGTCGGGAAGCTCCTCGAACTCGGCGTACTCGATCGCGGCCGCGACGTCGTACTTCTCCCCCACCGCGTTGTCGAACTCGCCCTCGCTCGTGCCCTGTTCGCTCCACGTCCCGCGGGTGTTGAAGCGGAGTACGGCGATGCCGGCCAGCGCGGGAAGTCGGAAGGCCGCCTTGCGGAAGATCTGGCTGTCCATCATGCCGCCGTGGGTCGGCAAGGGGTGCAGGCAGACGAGCGTCGCAACGGGGTC
>JBDSXU010000377.1:0-5023 GCA_039926005.1 Marmoricola sp. | reverse complement strand
CCGACGTGGTCATCGTGATCGCCCCGCTGCCGCAGGCGTTCAGCAAGGCCACCTCGATCAGGTCGCAGCTCGCGGAAACGGGAGCCCGGCGCACGGCAGTGGTCACGCCCGACGAGAAGTCGCTCCTCGACATCGGGAAGAACGTCCTCGACCCGAGCAAACGTGCCGACGCCGCACGGACTGGCCTGCGCCAGGCCGTCGACATCGCCGAGAAGGTGCGCAAGGCCTGGGTCTGAAAGGTGCGCAGCGAACCAGAAGGATCACCAGAGGACCTCGTAGATGTGGCCGTCGGTGCCGCGGAAGACCACGTGCTGGGTGGGCTGGTCCGGCCGGGGATGCAGCCTGGAGCACTCTCCGGGCTGGCGGGCTCAGCTGGGCGCCCCCAGTGGTACGACGGCCACCGGGCACGTGGCGTGCTCCACGACGGAGATCGACACCATCCCGAAGAGCAGCTGGGAGACCCGGCCGGCCTGGTGCGAACCGGTCACGACGAGATCCATCGGCTCGCCGAGCTTCACAAGGGCCTCCTGGGGAGCACCGTTCGTCATCTCGCTGTGGACGTGGACGTCGGGATACTTCTCCGCGAAGCCCGCCATCGACTCGGCCATGCCCAAGCGCTCGGACTCCAGGTCCGTGACCACCGCCGGCATGACGTAGCTGCCGTAGGCGGCTGCCGGAACTTCCCGGTAGCAGTGCAGCACCATCAGGGGCAGGTTGCGCAGGGAGGCCTGGCGGTAGGCGAACTCGAGGACGGGGAGCGACTCCTCCGAGGCGTCCGCGCCGACCAGGATCCCGGTGCGCGCCGTGCCTGCGTTCCCGGGTCGGTGCACGACGACCGGGCACTGGGCGTGCCGCGCGAGCGCCACGCCGACCGAGCCGAGCAGGAGGCTGCGCAGCTTGCCTCGCCCGCGCGAGCCCACGACCACCAGGCTGGCGTCGTTGGAGAGGTCCAGGAGAACAATCCGTGGGTCCTCGAGGCGCAGGACCTCATGGACCACGAGTTCGGGAGCGAGTCGCTCGACCTCGGCGTGGGCCTTGGTCAGCGCCTCCTGCCCCTCCGCGAGAAGGGCCGCGCGGGCCTCCTCGGGCAAACTGATCGCCGCATCGAGGTACGCCGGGGTCACGGCGTGGATCGCGTGCACGAGCGTGAGCGCGCGGTGCTCGGAGGCGGCCTGCTCGACGGCCCAGAGGAGAGCGCGGTGTGACTGCTGCGAACCATCCACTCCGACGACGATGGTTCCTGGCTGCTGGTGCATGGTTCCCTCCCACGGATCAGGAGCGGCTCGTCGCCGCCTCCCTCCCAGCATCGCGCCGTGCACGGTCTGCTATCAGTGCTCAACGGTCCGCCCTCTCGGGACCAAAGGCCCTGATCCGAGCGCACCGGACGAGGGAGGATCGAGGTATTCCAAAAATGGACTTCGGGAGGTGCGGCATGGCCGAGACGCGAGAGTTGAGTGACCGAGAGTGTCAGTGGCTGCTGCGCTCGGGCGTGGCGGGTCGCGTCGCCCTGTCGACGCCGACCGGACCGCACATCGTGCCGGTCAACTACTCGGTCGTGGACGACGCGATCGTGATCAGGACCTCGCCGTACAGCCTGCTCGGGACCTACGGGCGCGAGACGACATTCGCCTTCGAGATCGACGAGTTCGACCGCGATCGCGCACGAGGCTGGAGCGTCCAGGCTCGAGGGCGGGTGGAGGCGGTCACGGATCGCACGGAGCTCGCACTGATCCGCGACGCGGCAGAACCGCAGCCCTGGGCCGGAGGCTCCCGGCCGCTGTTCCTGCGGTTGCGCTGGACCGAGCTGGGCGGGCGACAGGTCGGAGCCCACTGGGACCTCATGCAGGATGTGTCGTCGGCCATCGGCGGACAGGACCTGTCCTCGGCCACCGGCGGCTGAGCGGCCCGTCGGCGCGTGATCGCCCGGGGTGCAGCACACTGTCGGTGTGAGCCCAGACGAGCACCGAAGGCTCGGCGGTGCCGCGGAGGCGCTGCTCGAGGCGGTCAGCGCGATCTCCTCCGACCTCGATCTTCGGGGAGTGCTGACCAGGATCGTCGAGGCAGCGACGAAGCTGACCGAGGCGAAGTACGGCGCCCTCGGGGTGATCGGTGCCGACGGATCGCTGGTGGAGTTCGTGACGACCGGCCTGTCCGAGGAGCGGCACCGCCTGATCGGCGAACTCCCTCGTGGACGGGGGATTCTCGGCCTGCTGATCCACGAGCCCCAGGGCCTCCGGATGGCCGAGCTCTCGGCCCATCCCGCTTCAGTGGGCTTCCCGGCCAACCATCCGCCGATGGACACGTTCCTCGGCGTACCCGTCCGGATCCGGGGAACGGTCTTCGGCAACCTCTACCTGACCGAGAAGCGCGACGGTCTCGAGTTCACCGAGCAGGACGAGCAGCTCGTCGAGGCACTCGCGCGCGCCGCTGGCTACGTCATCGAGAACGCGCGCGCCTACGGCCTTAGTGAGCTGCGGCGACGGTGGCTCGAGGCGTCGACGCAGCTGACCGAGACTCTGCAGCCGCCGATCGAGCTCGACGAGGCCCGCCAGGCGATCGTCGACATGGTGCGGTCTGTCACGGGCGTCCGGGCGACGGCTCTGCTCAGCCAGCCGGAGGCCACCGAGGAGGGCTTTCCACTGGCGATCTCCTGCGATCCCGGCGACGCCGAGCTCGCGAGCGACGTACTCGCCCGGATCTCGCGCGAGCACGACCATGCCGGCATCGATCCCGTGGAGCTGCTGCTCGAGGACGACTCGGGAGCGATCGTGATCCCGCTGCGCGCGCACCTCGCGCAGGCCGGGGCACTCGTGGCGCTGTTCGACCCGGTCCACGCTCCTCTGGGTGTGGAGGAGCGCGAGCTGCTCGCGGCCTTTGCCGACCAGGCGGGCCTGGCCCTGGACCGGGCACAGGCCGTCGTCGACCGCGAGGAGCTCGCGATCATCTCCGACCGTGAGCGGATCGCCCGCGACCTGCACGACGTGGTGATCCAGCGTCTGTTCGCCACCGGGCTTCAGCTCCAGGGCGTCGCCTCGCTCGTCGGTGACCCTTCGATCGGCAACAGACTGGAGCGCGCGGTCGATGACCTCGACCTCACCATCAAGGCGATCCGCGGCACCATCTTCGAGCTGCAGCATCGGCAGTCCGACTCCTTGCGGGCAGAGATCCGCAGTCTGGTCCGCGAGTACGTCCCGGTCCTCGGGTTCACGCCCGCCGTGCTCACGAGCGGGCCGATCGACAGCGCGGTGCCCTCGCAGGTGCGCGAACAGCTGCTGCCCGTCCTGAGGGAAGCGGTGTCCAACATCGCGCGGCACGCGTTGGCCGACCAGGCACAGGTGGAGGTCCACGTCAGCGAGCAGGAGCTGCGGCTCACCGTCACCGATGACGGGATCGGGCTCACCGAGGACCGCGCCGAGAGCGGGCTGCGCAACGTACGCCGTCGGGCTGCCGGTCTCGGGGGCTCGGTGGAGCTGACGCGCAACGAGCCGCGCGGGACCAGCCTGGTCTGGTTGGTCCCCTTGATCGCGACCACGTCGCCCGGACGTACTCGAGGGCCGGGCACCCACCAGGGGTGACCGGCCCTCGGGCTCGGGTTCAACTCCACAGAGCTACTTCAGGACGGGGTTGCGCTCGACGATCGACTGACGCGACCACCAGCTTCCGAGTCCCCAGGTGTTGCCGGCGTTGAGCAGACCCAGCGCGACCACGGTGAGGCCACCGAGGATGTGCTCGTCGATGACCGGGTTGTTCTCCGGGGGGAGAACGACCGCCCACATCAGGAGGTACATCACGCCACCGGCGACCGCGGCCAACCGCATGCCGACACCGAAGGTCAGGGCGAGACCGATGGCGAGCAGTCCGAGCATGAAGCCCCAGTCCGCGAAGGCAGTTCCGCCGAGGGAGTTGAAGACCCCCTTGAACGGACCGTCGGCGCCGAACTTCAAGAAGCCCTCGGTGGGGCTTCCCCCGTGGATCCAGGCGGCGTCACCGAAGCGGTCCAGCTTGCCGTCCTGTCCGTAGCCGGTGTGGAACCCCAGGGCGAGCAGCTTGTCGATGAAGGCCCACAGGAACGTGAAACCGAACGCGATCCGGATCACGGCGATCACGCGGGCAGTGGGTGCGTTGAGATGGTTGGAGCCCGTCGAGGAGGCTGTGACGCCTTGGCCCCCAACCGGAGTTGAGCTCTTGTGCTGGGTGACAGACATGACAGCTACCTTTCTGAGTCGGAACCTTCTTCTTCTGACCTCAGCCTCCCGCGTGGAAGGCAGTGTGGTCAGGGGAGATGTCCTCGTGCTCAGGGGTCCAAGGTCCTCAATAGTCCCAACCTGGGGTGGGACGACCTGGTCAGCCGTGCGGCGGAGGGGAGAGCAGCTTGGAGGCGAGTACGGCGGCCTGCGTGCGGCGCTCGAGTCCGAGCTTGGACAAGATGTTCGACACGTAGTTCTTCACCGTCTTCTCGGCGAGGAACATCTTCTCGCCGATCTGACGGTTGGTCAGACCCTCGGCGATGAGCCCGAGCAGCTTGAGCTCCTGCTCGGTCAGCTCCTCGAGCTCGGGTGCGGTGGCGGGGCCGTTGCGCACCCGGTCGAGCACCCGCGCCGTGAGTGCGGGATCGATCAAGGACCTGCCCGCGGCCACGGTCCGGATCGCGCTCACCAGGTCGCTGCTCCGGATCTCCTTGAGCACGTAGCCCGACGCGCCGGCCATGATCGCGGCGAAGAGGGCCTCGTCGTCGTCGTACGACGTCAAGATGAGCGCCTTGATCGACGGGTCGACCGCCCGCACCGCCCGGCACACCTCGATGCCGGAGCCGTCCGGGAGCCGTGCGTCGAGGACGGCCACGTGCGGTCGCAGCGCGGGGATCCGGGCCGTGGCCTCGGCGGCGGTGGCGGACTCGCCCACCACCTCGATGTCCTCGGTCCGCTCGAGCAGGAATCGCAGGCCTTCGCGGACGACGTCGTGGTCGTCGAGAAGGTACACGCGGATCGGGTCAGCCATGCAGGCCTTTCTACACGGTCAGGCG